>NZ_POTX01000113.1 GCF_003236305.1 Micromonospora endophytica
CCTAACCCCTCCCCGCTCGCGCCCGCTGGGGCGGGCGCGAGCGGGGAGGGGTTAGGAGCCGGAGGTTACGCGGTAGGCGTCGAAGACGCCGTCGACCTTGCGGACGGCCGCGAGCAGGTGGCCGAGGTGTTTCGGGTCGGCCATCTCGAAGCTGAACCGGCTCACCGCCACCCGGTCGCGGGTGGTGGTGACGGTGGCGGAGAGGATGTTGACCCGCTCCTCGGAGAGCACCCGGGTGACGTCGGCGAGCAGCTTGTGCCGGTCCAGCGCCTCCACCTGGATGGCAACCAGGAAGGTGGAGGCGGAGGTGAGCTTCCAGTTCACCTCGACCACCCGTTCACCCTGGGCGCGCAGGTCCTCGGCGTTGGCGCAGTCGTCGCGGTGCACACTCACCCCGCCGGAGCGGGTCACGAAGCCGAAGACCGAGTCCGGCGGGACCGGGGTGCAGCAGCGGGCCAGCTTGATCCACACGTCGCTGACGCCACGGACCACCACACCCGGGTCGTGGCTGTTGGCCCGGCTGCGCGGCGGCCGGGTGGCCACGGCGGTCTCGGCGATGTCCTCGGCCGCGCCCTCCTCGCCACCGTAGGTGGCCATCAGCTTCTGCACCACGGACTGGGCGGAGACCTGACTGTCGCCGACTGCCGCGTACAGCGAGGCGACGTCGGCCAGGTGCAGGTCCCGGGCGATCGCCATCAGGTTGTCGGAGGTGAGCATCCGCTGCAACGGCATGCCCTGCTTGCGCATCGCCTTGACGATCGCGTCCTTGCCCTCCTCGATCGCCTCCTCGCGACGCTCCTTGTTGAAATATTGTCGGATCTTCGTGCGCGCCCGGGGGCTCTTGACGAAGCCCAACCAGTCCTGCGTCGGGCCGGCCGTCTCGGACTTCGACGTGAAGATCTCGATCACGTCGCCGTTGGACAGCGTCGACTCCAGCGGCACCAGCTTGCCGTTGACCCGCGCGCCGATGCACTTGTGCCCGACCTCGGTGTGCACCGCGTACGCGAAGTCGACAGGCGTCGACCCGGTCGGCAGCGGGATGACGTCACCCTTGGGGGTGAAGACGTACACCTCCTGGCTGGACAGGTCGAACCGCAGCGCGTCCAGGAACTCGCTCGGGTCGGCCGCCTCCCGCTGCCAGTCCAGCAGCTGCCGCAGCCAGGTCATCTCGTCGATGTGCGCCGGCGGGCCGACGATCTGGGTGCCCTTGTGCTCCTTGTACTTCCAGTGCGCCGCGATGCCGAACTCCGCCGTCCGGTGCATCGCGTACGTGCGGATCTGCATCTCCACCGGCTTGCCGGTCGGCCCGATCACCGTGGTGTGCAACGACTGGTACATGTTGAACTTGGGCATCGCGATGTAGTCCTTGAACCGGCCCGGCACCGGCTGCCAGTTCGCGTGGATCACGCCCAACGCCGCGTAGCAGTCCCGCACCGTGTCGACCAGGATCCGCACACCCACCAGGTCGTAGATGTCGTTGAAGTCCCGACCCCGCACGATCATCTTCTGGTAGATCGAGTAGAGGTGCTTCGGCCGACCGGTGGTCTCCGCCTTGATCTTGGCGGCCTTCAGGTCGGTCTGGACCTTCTGCGTCACCTGCCGCAGCAGCGCCTCCCGCTGCGGCTGGTGCTCCCCGATCAGCCTGTTGATCTCCTCGAACCGCTTCGGGAACAGCGTCCCGAACGCGAGATCCTCAAGCTCCCACTTGATGGTGTTCATACCCAGGCGGTGGGCCAGCGGGGCGAGGATCTCCAGCGTCTCCTTGGCCTTCTGCTCCCGCTTCGGCGCGGGCAGGAAGGAGAGCGTACGCATGTTGTGCAGCCGGTCGGCCAGCTTGATCACCAGGACCCGCGGGTCCTTGGCCATGGCCACCACCATCTTGCGGATCGTCTCGGCCTTGGCCGCGTCACCGAGCTTGACCTTGTCCAGCTTGGTGACCCCGTCGACGAGCAGGGCGACCTCGCCGCCGAAGTCGGCGCGCATCTGGTCGAGGGTGTACTCGGTGTCCTCGATGGTGTCGTGCAGCAGCGCGGCGACCAGGGTGGTGGTGTCCATGCCCAGGTTGGCCAGGATGGTCGCCACCGCGAGCGGGTGGGTGATGTACGGGTCACCGGACTTGCGGTACTGCCCGGAGTGCCAGCGCGCCGAGGTGTCGAAGGCGCGCTGCAACAGCCGCGCGTCGGCCTTGGGGTGATTCTCCCGGTGTGAGGCGATCAGCGGCTCCAGCACCTCGCTGACCTGCGACGACTGCCACGGCGCGTTGAACCGTGCCAGCCGTGCCCGGACCCGGCGGCCGGTGGGCGCGTTGGACAGGCCGAAGCCGCTGCTCGGCAACGGCTCACCGGTGGTGTCGGCGGCGGTGCCGTCCGCGGCGACGGCCGTACGGGCCAGATCGTTGCTGGGCTGGACCGCGCCGGAGCCGCCACTCGACGCCGGGGCGGCGCTGCTGCGATCGGTCACCGAGCCGTCCGCGTCGCCTGTCGGGTGCACCGTGCCCTCCACCGGAGGGGCGACATCGTGGGACACCGGCCTCCTCACCGATCGCCGGAAATGAACCGACCGTCCACCGGCCGGCCTGGTCTCGTGCCGCTCGGACGGGCACCGCCCGTCTCAGCAATGGGCAATGCTACCCGCACCGGGGGTGCCCTGCCGCTCCGCCGGACGGCCCGTGCCGGCTCCACCCGGTGGCGGCGTCGTCTCAAACGGTCAACAGGGCATGCACCGGACGCGGCGCCAACCGCTCCCGGCCGCCGAGGAAGGAAAGTTCCAGCAGCACGGTGAAGCCGGCCATGGTGCCACCGGCCCGCTCCACCAGATCGAGCGTCGCTCCGGCGGTGCCGCCGGTGGCGAGCACGTCGTCGACCACCAGCACCCGGTGCCCGGCGGTGAACGCGTCCTGGTGCACCTCCAGGGTGGCCTCGCCGTACTCCAGGGCGTAGGAGGCGGCGTAGGCGGGCCGGGGAAGCTTGCCGGCCTTGCGCACCGGCACCACACCGACCCCGGTGGCGTACGCGATGGCCGCCGCGATCACGAAGCCGCGCGCCTCGATGCCGACCACTGTGTCGAACGAGTCCCGCCCGTGGTACGCGATGATCCCGTCGATCACGTCCCGGAACGCGTCGCCGTCGGCGAAGAGCGGCATGAGGTCCTTGAACATGACGCCCGGCTTGGGGAAGTCGGGCACGTCGAGCACCCGGCTGGCGACCAGCCGGGCCGCCTCCGGGCCGCTGTCTCCGCGTACTCCGGTGCTGTGGGTCTCCGTCACGGCAGTTCCGCTCCCCTTCACACGTCGACGGCGTCCGGCGCGCTGCTCGCACAGCATGCCGGACGCCGTCTGGTCCGTTCCTACCGGGTCGTCCCCGGTGCGCTCAGCGGCGCTTTCCGCCTCCCGGACGGTTGCCGCCGGCCCCGCGCGGACGCCCACCCCGGGCGCCGCCGGAGCGCTTGCCGGCCGGGCGGGAACCCACCTTGGGCGCGGCGGCGCCGGCCAGAGCAGCGCCCTCCGCGGGCTCCGGCTCGTCGTGCTCCTCGTCCTCCGGCTCGGCCGGACTCGGGGCGGTCTTGCCGCTCTTGCCGGCCGGCACCTCGCCGCGGCTGATCGCCCCCCGCCGGGTCTCCACCCGCTTGTTGTGCGCCTGGATCCGCGGGTCCTGGTTCTTCAGCACCACCAGCAGCGGAGTGGCCAGCAGGATGGAGGTGAGGAACGCCATCGCCATACCGACGAAGAGCACCAGGCCGAGGTCCTTCAGGGTGCCCGCGCCGAGCAGACCGGCCCCGATGAAGAGGATGCCGCCGACCGGGAGCAGCGCCACCACCGAGGTGTTCAGCGAACGCATCAGGCTCTGGTTGACGGCCAGGTTGGCCGCCTCGCCGTACGTCTGGTTGTTGTTCGCGGTGATTCCCTTGGTGTTCTCCTGCACCTTGTCGAAGACCACCACCACGTCGTAGAGCGCGAAGCCCAGGATGGTGAGGAAACCGATGATCGTCGACGGGGTGACCTCGAACCCGACGATCGAGTAGATGCCGGCGGTGAGGACCAGGTTCATCACCAGGGCGAACAGGGCCGCGACAGCCATCTGCCACTCGAACCGGAAGACCAGGTACGTGGTCACCACGGCGAGGAAGATGACCAGACCGAGCAGGGCCCGGTTGGTCACCTGGCTGCCCCACGCCTCGCTGACCCGGTTGGCGCTGATCTGTGCCGGGTCGATGCCGAACCGCTCGCCCATCGCGAGCCGGGCCGCCTCGGCCTGTGCCGGGTCGAGCTCCGTGGTCCGCAGCTCGTAGAACTCGCCGCCACCACCACCGACCTGCTGCGTGGTGACCACCCGGGCACCCTCGGCGCCCAGCACGTCGTTCGCGGTGCTCTCCGCCGTGTCCATGGTGCCGACACTGGTGGGGATCTGGAACGAGTTGCCACCGGCGAACTCGATGCCGGGATTGAACCCCTTGATGAGCAGGCTGCCCAGCGCGATCAGCACCAGCACGGCGGCCACGGCGAACCACATCTTGCGCCGGCCGACGATGTTGAGGCCGGCCTCACCCCGGTAGAGGCGGCTTGCCAGAGAATTCTCAGCAGCGGCCATCTCAGGCCTCCTTGACGACGCGCGGGTTGCGGGACTGTGCCTGCTGTTCCGACCGGGGCGGCAACACCCGGCCGAGACCGCTGACCCGCGGGGACAGGAATGCCCGGCTGCGGGCGAGCATGGCCATCATCGGGTGCCGGAAGAGGAAGACCACTACCAGGTCCAGCACGGTGGCCAGGCCGAGGGCGAAGGCGAAGCCCTTGACCGTGCCGACCGAGACCAGGTAGAGCACCACTGCCGACATGATGGTGATGGCGTTTGCCGAGATGATCGTCCGGCGGGCCCGGACCCAGGCGCGGGAGACCGCGCTGCGCGGGCTGCGGCCCTCGCGGATCTCGTCCTTGAGCCGTTCGAAGTAGATGACGAACGAGTCCGCCGCCACACCCAGCGAGACGATGATGCCGGCGATGCCGGCGAGGGTGAGCGTGAAGCCGATCTGCCGGCCGAGCAGCACCAGGGCACCGAAGAGCAGCAGGGCGGAGAGCACCAGGCTCGCGAAGATCACCGAGCCGAGCAGCCGGTAGTAGAAGAACGAGTAGATGATGACCAGCAGCATGCCGATGCCGGCCGCGAGCAGACCGGCCCGCAGGTGGCTCTCGCCCAGGGTGGCGGTGACGTTCTGCTGCTCCTGCGGTTCGAAGGTGACCGGCAGGGCACCGTAGCTCAGGTAACCGGCCAGTTCGGCGGCCTCGGCGTTGCTGAAGTTGCCGGTGATCTGCGAGTTGCCGGTGAGGACACCCTGGATCTGCGGAGACGAGATGATCTCGTTGTCCAGCACCACCGCGACGCGGCACTTGCCCTCGTCGCCGAGCGCCGAGGCGTCACATGCCTGGCCCTCGTTGTTGAACGCCTCCCGGGTCAGCGCGGTCCACTTGTCCTGACCCGAGCTGGTGAAGTTGAGGCTGACGACCCACTGGCTGGTCTGGTCGCGCACCGCATTGGCGTCGGAGACGTCGGTGCCCTGCACCTTCGCCACGTCCAGCAGGTTCTTCGCGTAGCCGCCCTCACAGGCGACGACCTGATCGTCGGGGTTGGAGATGGAGCCTGCGGGTCGTTCGTCGAGCTGGACGCAGCCGATGGTCGGCACGTTGAACTGCATCTGCGCCGGCAACGCCGCCACCTCGCGTCCGGTCAGCTCGGCGAAGGGCTTGAGCTTCTCGGCGAGCGTCGGGTCGGCGCTCAGGTCGGCAGGTGCCTGCAGGCCGTTGGCCGCGGCCCATGCCTCCGCGCCCACCTTCTGCTCGACCGCCCGGCGCTGCTCCTCGATGCTCTGCGGCACCGGCTCCTCGCTGGCGCTCGGCGACGCGCTCGGCGTCGCAGCGGCGCTCGGCGTGGCGCTGGGGGTGGGCGCGCCGCCACCCTGACCACCCGACGGCGAGGCGCTGGCCTCGGCGTTCGGGGTGGGGCTGGCGCTGCCCGAGGGAGCCGCGCTGCCCGACGGGGTCGGCTCGGCGCTGTCGGCCGGGCTGGGCGCGGGCGACGGGATGGTGCCGCTGCCGTCGGCGATCTTCAGAACTTTGCGGAACCTCAGCTCGGCGGCGGTGCCGACCTCGGTGAGGTCGCGGTTCTCGCCGGGCAGGGAGACGACGATGTTGCGGTCGCCCTCGGTGACCACCTCGGCCTCGGCCACGCCGTACCCGTTGACCCGGCTCTCGATGATCTGGCGCGCGCGCTCCAGGTTCTCCGCCGTCGGGGCCCGGCCGTCGGCGGTGTTCGTCGCCTCCAGCGTCATCCGGGTGCCGCCGACGAGGTCGAGACCGAGACGGGGTTCGAGCCGGTCCTTCCAGCCACCGCTGGCACCGCCCGAGAAGAACACCAAAAGGTAGAGGACGACGAAGATGCCCGCGAGGACGGCCAACTGCCGTCCCGGGCGCATCTGTCCCTGAGGTGGTGCCACGGCTGTCCTGTCTCCCTGTACGGTCGCGCCGCCGCGGCGCGGCGGCGGGTCGGCCGGCGTTTCGGCCGACGATCTGCCTGTCCGACGGCGCCCGGGGCTGACGCCGCCGCCTTGGGTGGTCGACGCGGGCGCGTGGACCGGAGGCGAGCCGGCGCGCCGACGCCCGGCGTCGGCCTGCTATCCAGTTGTTTCCCACCGCGCGCTTTCGGCGCTCACCCGCCCGGGGACGCGTGCGGGCCAGTCCCACCCGGTCGAGCCGCCGACCGGGTGGGCGCGGTGCTTACTCCTTGACGGCGTCGGTCTCCTCGGCCGCCGACTCGACGGGCTGCTCCGCCTTGGTGACGACCCGGGCGATGGCCGGGCGGGCGTAGCGGGTCTGCACTCCGGGAGCGACTTCGAGCAGGACACTGTCGTCCTCGACGCCGGTGACCGTGCCGTACAGCCCGCCGATGGTGACCACCTCGTCGCCGGCGGAGAGACCGGACTGCATCGCCTCGGCCTCGCGGCGGCGCTTCTGCTGGGGGCGGATCATCATGAAGTACATGACGCCGAAGAGCAGCGCGATCATGAGGATCGGGGTGATGCTGCCCGCTCCGCTGCCTTCTGCTGCGTAGAGCACGGTTGTCGACCTTCCCATTGGCCTCCGCCGACATGTGAACGTCGGAGCGGAGGCGGATTTTCACATCCTGTACAGACCGCGGCGAGTCTAGTCGCTCTGTCTGGGAACGCCGAATGCGGCGCAGATCACGAACAGGTCACGGCTCATCGGTGTCCATCGAGAAGAGATCGGGCGCGGAAGGAGCTTCAAGGCCGAATGTACCATTTGGCGGCTTACGCCCGAGATGGTGCCAGGCTGCCTCGGTGGCCACTCGGCCGCGCGGCGTACGGGCCAGCAGACCGGCCCGCACCAGGAAGGGCTCGCAGACCTCCTCGACCGTGTCCGGCTGCTCCCCCACCGCCACCGCCAGGGTGGACAGGCCCACCGGACCACCCCGGAACGAGTCGACAAGCGCCGTCAGCACCGCCCGGTCCAGCCGGTCGAGCCCGAGCGCGTCCACGTCGTACACGGTCAGCGCCGCGCGGGCGGTCTCCACGGTGACCACGCCGTCGGCGCGTACCTCGGCGAAGTCCCGCACCCGGCGCAGCAGGCGGTTGGCGATCCGGGGCGTGCCCCGGGACCGGCCGGCGATCTCCGCCGACCCCTCGTCGGTGATCGGTACGCCGAGGATGCGCGCCGAGCGCCGCAGCAGCACCTCCAACTCGGCGGGGGCGTAGAAGTCCAGGTGCGCGACGAAACCGAAGCGGTCCCGCATCGGCCCGGTCAGCAGACCGGACCGGGTGGTCGCACCGACCAGGGTGAACGGCTCGACGTCCAGCGGGATGGCGGTGGCGCCGGGCCCCTTGCCGACCACCACGTCGACCCGGAAGTCCTCCATCGCGCTGTAGAGCAACTCCTCCGCCGGCCGGGCGATGCGGTGAATCTCGTCGATGAAGAGCACGTCGCCCTCGGCGAGGCTGGTCAGGATCGCGGCCAGGTCGCCGGAGCGTTCGATGGCCGGGCCGCTGGTCACCCGGATGCCGGTGCCCAGCTCGGCGGCGACGATGTTGGCGAGCGTCGTCTTGCCGAGGCCCGGCGGCCCGGAGAGCAGGATGTGGTCGGGCGGCGAGCCACGCCGCATCGCGCCCTGCAACAGCAGGTCGAGCTGGTCGCGGACCCGGTGCTGGGCGATGAACTCGTCGAGCCGTTTCGGCCGGACGCTCACCTCCGCGTCGCGTTCCGCCTCGCTGACGTACGCCGAGACCAGGTTGCCGTCCGGTGCGCTCATCGGGTCCGGCCCAGCAGCCGGATGGCCTGCTTGAGCAGCACCGGCACCGGCGGGGTGGGGCCGTCGACGGTCTCCGCCACGGCGGCCACCGCCTGGTCGGCCTGCCCGGCCGTCCAGCCGAGCCCGATCAGCGCCTGGCGCACCTGCTCGGGCCAGGCGCCGCCGGTGACCCCGGCCGCGCCGTCGGCGCCGACCGGCACCGGGCCGATCCGGTCGCGCAGCTCCAGCACCAGCCGCTCGGCGCCCTTCTTGCCGATCCCCGGCACCCGGGTCAGGGCGGCGGTGTCGGCGTTGGCGATGGCCTTGCGTACCGCATCCGGGGTGTGCACGGCGAGCACCGCCTGGGCCAGCCGGGGACCGACCCCGCTGGCGGTCTGCAACAGCTCGAACAGCGCCTTGGCGTCGTCGTCGGCAAAGCCGTAGAGGGTGAGTGAGTCCTCCCGGACCACCAGGCTGGTGGCCAGCCGCGCCGACTGGCCGATCCGCAGGTCGGCGATGGTGCCGGGGGCGCACTGCACGGCCAGGCCGACCCCACCGACCTCGATCACCGCGTGGTCCGGACCGGTGGCGGTCACCACGCCACGCACACTGGCGATCATCTCGCTCCTCCTCGTCTCACCCGGTCCGCGGCGGCGGCCAGCTTGGATCGGGTGCCACCGCGCCAGACGTGACAGATGGCGAGCGCCAGGGCGTCCGCGGCGTCGGCCGGGCGCGGCGGCTCGGCCAGCCGCAGCAGCCGGGTCACCATCGCGGTCATCTGCGCCTTGTCCGCCTGGCCGGAACCGGTCACCGCCGCCTTGACCTCGCTCGGGGTGTACGTCTGCACCGGCAGCCCGGCGCGCGCCCCGGCGAGCACGGCGATCCCGCTGGCCTGGGCGGTGCCCATCACCGTACGCACGTTGTGCTGGCTGAACACCCGCTCCACCGCGACGCTCTCCGGTTGGTGCTCGGCCACCAGGTCGGTGAGGGAGCGGTCCAGGTGCAGCAGACGGGTCGGCAACTCGTCGGCGGGGTCGGTGTAGATCACGTAGTAGGCGACGAGCGTGCAGGGACGCCCGGGCACTCCCTCGACCACGCCGACCCCACACCTGGTCAGCCCCGGGTCGACGCCGAGCACCCGCACCCGCCCCACCTCCCCACCGCCGGGCCGCACATGTGTTCGACACCCTACCGATCCCATCGGATCGTCGCGCTCCGGGACACGCCCACCGCCGCCGGGTGTCCACACCGCCCACACCATCCGGTACGGGTATGTGCCGCGACCCCATGTGCGCCCGGCCACACAGCTCGTAACTTCATGCCCCATGACGGCAGAACCCGTGGCGGTCCCCCACGTCGTGAACGTCGACCTCGCTGGTCGTACCGCCCTGGTGACCGGCGGCGGCAGCGGCATCGGCCGGGCCTGCGCGCTGCGGCTGGCCGCAGCCGGCGCGAGCGTGCTGGTGGTCGACCGCAACGTGGCGGCGGCCGAGCTGGTGGCCGCCGCGGCCGGTGGCCGGGCCGAGGGGGTGGACCTGGCCGACCCGGCGGCGGTGGACCGGCTCGACGTCGACGTGGACATCGTGGTCAACAACGCCGGTCTCCAGCACGTGGCCCCGGTACCGGAGTTCCCGGTCGAACGATTCACGCACCTCCAGCGAGTGATGGTCGAGGCGCCGTTCCGGCTGATCCGGCGGGCGTTGCCGCACATGTACGCGCGCGGCTGGGGCCGGATCGTCAACATCTCCTCGGTGCATGGGCTACGTGCCTCGCCCTACAAGGCCGCCTACGTCTCGGCCAAGCACGCGTTGGAGGGACTGTCCAAGGTGGTCGCGTTGGAGGGCGCGGCGCACGGCGTCACCGCCAACTGCATCAACCCGGCCTACGTGCGTACCGCGCTGGTGGAGAGCCAGATCGCCGACCAGGCGGCCACCCACGGCATCCCGGAGACCGAGGTGATCGAAAAGATCATGCTGGCCCGGGCGGCGATCAAGCGTCTGATCGAACCCGAGGAGGTGGCGGAACTGCTGGCCTACCTCTGCTCGCCGCCCGCCGCGTTCCTCACCGGCGCCTCGATCGCACTCGACGGGGGCTGGACGGCGAACTAGTGTCCCCCCGCACAATGTCGGTCATGTCGTCGCCGGTGGAGTTCCTGGAACTGCTCGCCCGGGAGGCCGCCGCGGTCGAGTTCGAGGGTCCGCTGGTCGCCGCCCGGGCCGCCGGGCTGCCCGCCGACCGGATCGCCGAGCTGGAGCGGGCCAAGACGGTGGCGCTGCGGGTCCGCGCGCTGCTGGAGCGCCGCCGCCGTCGGGAGAGCGAACTCTCCGGCCTGTACGACACGGTCAGCGACCTGGCCGGGCTGCGGGACCTGGACGACGTGCTGCGGGCGATCGTGCACCGGGCCCGGCACCTGCTCGGCGCCGACGTGGCCTACATGACCCTCAACGACGCCGAGCGTGGCGACACCTACATGCGGGTGACCGACGGCTCGGTCTCGGCCCGGTTCCAGCAGCTGCGGCTGCCCATGGGTGCCGGTCTCGGCGGTCTGGTGGCCCAGTCGGGGGCGCCGTACGTGACCGCGAACTACCCGCAGGACGAGCGGTTCCACCACACCCGGGAGATCGACGCCGGGGTGGGCGAGGAAGGGCTGGTGGCCATCCTCGGGGTGCCGCTGCGGCTCGGCTCCACCAGCATCGGCGTGCTCTACGCGGCGAACCGTTCGGCCCGGCCGTTCGCCCGCGAGGAGGTGGCGCTGCTGCTCTCGCTGGCCGCGCACGCCGCCGTGGCGATCGACACGGCGCGGCTGCTCGCCGAGACCCAGGCGGCGCTCGCGGAACTCTCCGCCGCCAACACCACGATCCGGGCGCACAGCAGCTCGGTGGAGCGGGCCGCGGCGGCACACGACCGGATGACCGCGCTGGTGCTGCGCGGCGGCGGGGTGGAGGACGTGACCGCGGCGGTGACCGACGTGCTGGGCGGGTCGCTGTTGGCGTTGGACGCCGAGGGCCGGCGGCTGGCCCGGGTCGGCGAGATCGACGAGCCGGACCGGACGGACATCGTCGAGGCGGTCGCCGCGTCCCGGACCGAAGGGCGCAGCGTACGCCGGGGTGCGCTGTGGTACGCCGCGGTGGTGGCCGGCGCGGAGAACCTGGGCGCGCTGGTGCTGCACCCGGAGGACGAGCTGGCCGACGCCGACCAACGGATCCTGGAGCGGGCCGCCCTGGTGACCGCGCTGCTGCTGCTGTTCCGGCGGACCGTCGCCGAGGCCGAGGGGCGGGTCCGGGGCGAGTTGCTCGACGACCTGATCGCCCGGCCGCTGCGCGACACCGACGCCCTGCGCAGCCGGGCCCGCCGCCTCGGCGTGGACCTGGACGCCCCGCACGTGCTGGTGGCCGTGGGCGAGGACGCCATCGCGGCGACCGGGTCGGCCCGCCAGCGGGTGCTCTCCTGGGCCACCACGTACGCCTCGGCCCGGGGCGGGCTGGCCGCGGCGCGTGACGGCCGGGTGGCGCTGATGCTGCCCGGGCAGGACGCCGGTGGCAGCGCCCGCGCGGTGTCCCGGGACCTGGCCCGGATCACCGGACGGCCGGTGACCGCCGGTGCCAGCGGCCCCTCCACCGGCCCGGCGTCACTGGCCACCGCGTTCCGGGAGGCCGACCGCTGCCTGACCGCGCTCGGCGCGTTGGGTCGGGCCGGGCAGGGGGCGAGCACCGTCGAGCTGGGCTTCGTCGGGCTGCTGCTGGGCACCGTCGACGGCGGCGGGGACGCCGACGTACGCCGGTTCCTCACCAGCACCCTGGGCCCGGTGATCGAGTACGACGCCCGGCGGGGCACCGCCCTGGTGCGGACGCTGGAGGCGTACTTCGGGGTGGGCGGCAGCCTGGCCCGGGCCGCCGAGCAGTTGCACGTGCACGTGAACACGGTGACCCAGCGGCTGGAACGGGTCGGTCAGCTGCTCGGCGCCGACTGGCAGCGCCCGGAGCGCGCCCTGGAGGTGCAGCTCGCCCTGCGCCTGCACCGGCTGCGTACCGCCGAGGTCTGAGCCCGCGCACCGGATCGGCGGCGCGGCCCCGCGCTCAGTGTTTGCCGTAGTGCTCGCGGGTCTCCCGGATGGCCGCCTCGGCCGCCGCGCGTTCCTGCGGGGTGACGCCCCGCTTGGCGGCGATGCGGGCCCGGAGCAGTTCCACCGCGATCGGGAGGACCGAGATGCCCACGATGGCGATCAGGATGAACTCGATGTTCGCCTTGACGAAGGGGATCTGGCCGAGGAAGTAGCCGAGCACCGTCACCCCGGTGCCCCAGAGGACACCGCCGATGATGTTGTAGGTGACGAAGGTGCGGTAGTTCATCCGGCTGACCCCGGCGACGATCGGGGTGAAGGTGCGGACGATCGGCACGAACCTCGCCAGCACGACCGAGCGGGCACCGTACTTCTCGAAGAAGTCGTGCGCCTTGAGCAGGTTCTCCTGTTTGAACAGCCGCGAGTTCGGGCGGCGGAACAGCGCCGGCCCGACCTTGCGGCCGAACAGGTAACCCACCTGGTCGCCGACGATCGCGGCGATGGTGATGAGCAGGCACACCAGCCACAACGGATAGGTGATGTAGCGTCCGTCGGCAACCAGCAGCCCGGTGGTGAACAGCAGCGAGTCACCCGGCAGGAAGAAGCCGATCAACAGGCCGGACTCGGCGAAGACGATAACCAGGATGCCCAGCAGGCCGAAGGTCGAGATCAGGTGTTCCGGGGAGAGCCAGTCCGGCCCGAGAGCCAGGGTGGTGACGGGCGTCGACACGACGTGACCTCCGATGACTGCGGCGAGCCACCCCCGGGCTCGGAACGCCCGTAGTCTACGGCGGCAACGGCCCATGCGCGGCAGCGACGGCCCACCCGCATCCTCCGCGCCTGGCAGTGGTCGGTCAGTGCGCGCGGATCCCGGTCAGCACCCCGTCGACGACCTTCTCGGGCATGGTCGTCTCGTCCAGGTCCGGGTTCCAGTTCAGCACCCGCTGGATGAGCATCGGGCCGGTGAGCATCGCCATGGTCACCTCGATGTCGAGGTCGGCCCGGAGTTCACCGCTGCGCACCCCCCGACGCAGCACCTCACGCATCACCGCCCGGCGGGGTTCGATGATGCTTTGGCAGAGCGCGTAGTGCTCGGGGCTGCGCTGCGCCTCGGGCAACAGACACGGCATGATCTTCGCCGCCCGCGGGTCGATGGTGTGTCCGATCGCACCGACGAGCAGGATCAGATCCTCCCGGACGGAGTGTCCGGTGGGCTGCGGCGGGGCGCCCTTGAGCGTACGCAGGGCGTCACGCAGCAGCGCGTCCTTGCCCGGCCAGCGGCGGTAGATGGTGGCCTTGCCGACCCCGGCCCGCGCGGCGATCGCCTCCATCGAGATCGCCTCGATCGTGCTGCCCTCCGCGAGCAGGTCCAGCGTGGCTTCGATGATCGCCTCGGCCGCACGGGTGCTCCGCGGCCGTCCGGGCGACCGCGGAGCATCCGTCGTACCTGTCATCTCGCCATTCTCGCCGATGTCAGGACGCAACGGCCAACTCGGGCTCCCCCAGTGTGGCCGACGCGCCGGTGGCGGTGCGGCCCGGCAACCACCGCAGCGCCACCAGGATGCCGGCCGCCGCGACCAGCGCGGCAATCACCGCCGCGAGGTGCATCGCCGAGATGAAGGCGTCGTCGGCCGCCGCGAGCAGGGCCGGCGCCGCCGGTCCGAGCTGCCCGGCGGCAGCGTACGCGCCGGCGATCGACTCGCCGGCCCCCTCGCGCGCCGCCGCCGGCAGGTCGGCCAGGGTCGGGTCGATGCCGGAGCGGTAGCCCGCGGCCAGCACCGAGCCGATCACCGCCACCCCGAGCGCGGCGGCCACCTGGCGGATGGTGTTGCTGACCGCGGAACCCACACCTGCCTTCTCCCGAGGCAACGCAGACATGATCGACTCGGTGGCGGGCGGCATGATGTTCGCCATCCCGGTGCCCAGGAGGAAGAAGACCACGAGCACCACCCAGATCGGGGTGGCCGCGTCCACGAAGGCGAACGCGGCCATCGACACCGCGGTCAGCACCAGCCCCACCACCGCGACCGTCCGGGCACCGTAGCGGCGCACCATCAGGGCGCTGCGCGGGGCGAAGACGAGTTGGGAGACCGCGAACGGCACGAAGAGCAGGCCGGTCTGCAGCGGGCTGTAGCCGCGCACCAGTTGCAGGTAGAACGAGCTGAAGAACATCACGCCCATGGCGGCGAAGAAGACCAGCCCGATCAGTGCCACCGGCGCGGCGAAGCGCGGCATCCGGAACAGGCCCACGTCGAGCGACGGGTGACTGCTGCGCCGCTCGTACGCGATGAACCAGGCCAGCACCGCGACGCCGCCGAGGATCGCCACCCAGACCAGCGGCCGACCGAAGCCGTGCTCGCCGCCGTCGATGATGCCGTAGGTCAGGGCGACCAGGCCGACCACCGAGAGCAGTACGCCGAACACGTCGATGCGGCCCGGCGACGGATCCCGCGACTCGGGCACCAGCACCGCCACCAGCAGCACGCCGAGCACCACGACCGGCACGTTGATCAGGAAGACCGAGCCCCACCAGAAGTGCTCCAGCAGCAGGCCGCCGAGCACCGGACCGATCGCCACGGCCAACCCGACCGCGCCGGCCCACACCCCGATGGCCCGCCCCCGCTCCCGGGGGTCGAAGACGTTGGAGATGATCGAGAGGGTGGCCGGCATGATGGCCGCGCCGCCGATCCCCATCAGCGCGCGGGCCGCGATGAGCTGGGCCGGGCTCTGGGCGTACGACGAGAGCAGCGACGCCAGGCCGAAGAGCACCAGCCCGACCAGCAGCGTCCGGCGCCGTCCGACCCGGTCACCGAGCACCCCGCAGGTGAAGAGCAACCCGGCGAAAACCAGGGTGTACGAGTTGATCGACCACTCCAGCTCGCCCTGCGTGGCCCCGAGTCCCCGGACCGGGTCGGCGAGGGTACGCAACGCGACGTTGAGGATGGTGTTGTCCAGCACGACCACGAGCAGGCTGATCACCAGCACGCCGAGGATCGCCCATCTCCTCGGGTGTCCGGTGTTCTCGTTCGGCGGCATCTCCGACACTCCCCGGTTTTCGATACGACCCAGTCCGTAATTGCCCCCTGAGCCTAGGTGCCGCATTTACGATACGGAACCGTTTCGTATCGTATGTGACGGCCGTCACCCCAGCCGGCGACGCTGACCTGCCCGTGGTCACCCTTGGGCGGTATGCCCGATATCCCGAGCCCGGTCTCGGAATGGCGGGCCGCCGAGCGGCGTTGTATCGGGTGGCTGACCGAACAGGGCCCCGGGTGCCGACCCCCCGGCACCGTCCCCCGGGAATCATCGCCCCCGGCCAGTCGTTACACCTGGTCCCGGCGTCGCGAAGTGGCCACCTCCGCCCCGCACGCCGGAGAGACCCCCTCTTCTTGTTCTTGAGCGCCGGACGGTGCTTGCGCATGCCGCGCCGACCCCCCGTTGGTGGTGTGCGCCGACCCCCGAATGGAGCTTCGTCATGAACACGATCTTCCGTAAGAGCGTGCTGGGTATCGCTGGTCTGGCTGTTGCCGGTGGTCTGGCTGCCGGCCCCCTGAACGAGGCTGTCGACACCACCCCGGCCAGCGGTGACCCGATCGCCGTGGCCGTGCGGGCCGACAAGCCCGACACCAGCAGGCTGGTCCCGCATGGCGTGCAGGGCGAGCAGTCGCGTATCGATCTGGACGCCGAGCAGACCGCCAACGTCAAGGCGATCATCGCCGCCACGAAGAAGGCCGGCATGGACGAGCGCCCCGCGGTCGTCTCCATCGCCACCGCGTTGCAGGAGTCGAAGCTGGAGAACCTGGGCCACCTGGGTGACCGCAACGACCACGACTCGCAGGGTCTGTTCCAGCAGCGTCCGTCCAGCGGCTGGGGCACGGTGGAGCAGATCACCGACCCCGAGTACTCCACCACCGCGTTCCTGAAGGGTTTGAAGCAGGTCGACGGCTGGCAGGACATGCCGCTGACCCAGGCCGCGCAGACCGTGCAGGTCTCGGCCTACCCCGACCACTACGCCCAGTGGGAACAGCAGGCCGCCGACCTGGTCACCCAGCACTGGAACAGCTGACCACGCGTGAACTGTTGGCCGGCACCCGGAAAGGGTGCCGGCCTTCTCACGTCTCGACCCCTCGACGCAGGCGTCGAACCCTCCTTTGCCTCGGGCGGCTATGTTGATGATCAACTCAGCAGGTCATCCCTGGAAGGTTCGGCGCTCATGCCCTTCGGTTTCATACTCGCGATGGTCACCGCCGCCGTCGCGGCCCTCGCGTTCGCTGTCACTCTGCTCAGCTCGCCAACTCGCCACAGCCAACCGGGTTCCCGCTCCGCTGGCCGAAGCGTGCGTCAGGGCGCGGCCCTGGCGGCCGCCGCCGCTCTGCTCGCGACCCTCATGCTCACGGTCGCGTCGAGCGCCCACTCGGTGCCGATCCGCTCGGTCGGAATCGTCACCAGCTTCGGCAAACCGACAGGCGAGGTGACCGGCTCCGGCCTGAAATGGGTCGCGCCCTGGCAGCGGGTCGGCGAATGGGACGCCGGGCGGCAGAAGTACGACCACATCGGTGACACCAACTGCGTACGTGTGCGTACCGGCACGCTCGCCGACGCCTGCGTCGAGGTGCTTGTCGAGTGGCAGGTCCGCCCCGAGAACGCGCCGAAGCAGTTCATGGACTACAAAGGCGACTTCGAGAGCTTCCGCGGCCAGCGGGTCGGCGTACAGCTCGACAGCGCGGTCAACGACGCGTTCACCGCGTACAACCCGCTGGAGCGGATCGACGCGAAGACCGGCAACCTCAACGTCGACCTCAAGCCCTTCTCGGAGAGCATCAAGACCAACGCCGAGAGCCGCCTCGCCGACGACGTGGACATCCTGTCGGTCACCATCACCCGGGTCAACCATGACGACAAGACCGAGGGCAACATCAAGGCGTTCCAGGACAAGCTCGCCCAGACCCGCAACCTCGAACAGGACCGCCGCAACGCCGAGATCCAGAAGCAGATCACCGAGACCAACGCCAAGGTGGACAAGGTGACCCGCTGTCTGGAGATCTCCGAGAAGAACGGCAGCGCGCCAGGACTGTGCATCAACCCCGGCATCATCACCGGCACCGGCAAGTGACCACCCCCGCCGCCGCACCCCGCAGCCCTACGGCGCGGCGTGCGGCGGCGCGGCGATGCGCGGCGTGCAGCGGCGCGGCGATGTTAATAAGGGGCCCCTGCTCTACCTGAGGCGTTAACAGGGGGCCCCTCCTTTCAACTGGTCAGGGCGTTGAGGGCGAGGTTTACGTCGTCTTCGGTGGTGTAGAGGTGGAAGGCGGCTCGGACCCGGCCGGCGCGGACTGCCGCCCGGACCCCGGCTCGTGCGAGTTTCTCCTGCGCGCCGGGCACCTCCACGCTGACGATCGCGCTCTGCCCGGGCGGTTGCCCCAGTCCCGCCAGGAACCGGTTCGCCAGCGCCACGTCGTACGCGTGCACCGCTGGCACTCCGATCTCCAGCAGCAGTTCCAGAGCCGGGGCGGAACCGACCCAGTTGAACCAGGCCGGCGAGATGTCGAACCGGCGGGCGTCGTCGGCCAGCCGCAGCGGTGGGCCGTAGTAGGAGCTGTGCGGATCGGGAGCGGCGTACCAACCGGCGGCGTCCGGTCGCATCCGGTCCCGCAGCGCGGGGGCGAGGTAGGCGAAGGCGCTGCCCCTGGGCCCCATCAGCCACTTGTAGCCGCCGACGGCCACCACGTCGGCGCGGCTGGCGTCGAACGGCAGCCAGCCGCACGCCTGGGTGGCGTCGACGGCGACGAACGCGCCGTGCGCCCGGGCCGCCGCGACGATGTCGTCGTACGCGGCCAGCGCGCCGTCGGCGGACTGCACCAGGCTGAACGCCACCAGGTCGGTGTCGGCGTCGATCGAGGACGCCAGCTCGTCGAGCGGCACGGTACGCACCTGGACGCCCCGGCTCTCCTGCACCAGCCAGGGGAAGAGGTTGGAGGTGAACTCGACTTCGGGCACCACCACCCGGGCACCGGCGGGCAACGAGGCGGCCACCGGCGCCAACAGTTGGGACACGGATGCGCCGATCGACACGTCGGCGGTGGGTACGCCGACGATCCGGGCGAAGGCGGCCCGGGACCGGTCGGCCGATTCACTCCAGGTTTCCCACACCCCGCGGCCCGCCCGCCAGCCGGCGAGGGCCTCCTGCAACGCTTCCCAGGCCGGGTCGGGGGGCAACCCGTAGCTGGCGGTGTTCAACCACCCCGGATGCGGCTGCCACATCTTCTGCGCC
>NZ_POTX01000114.1 GCF_003236305.1 Micromonospora endophytica
TGGCGACGAGGAGGGCGGGGCCGGAGAGCCAGCACGAGTCGTCGGTGACGGTGACGGTGAGACGGCCGCCGGGGACGTCGACGGCCACCGTTCCGGTGTCCCGGGCGACATCGTGCAGGGCGGCGGCACGGACGGCGGCGGCGACCGCCGGGGCGACCCGGGAGTCGAAGACGCTCGGCACGATGACCGTGGCGTTGATCTTCTCTTCGCCCACCACGTCGGCGATGGCCTGCGCGGCGGCGATCGCCATCTCCTCGGTGAACTCTTCGGCGTGCGCGTCGAGCATGCCCCGGAAGACACCCGGGAAGGCGAGCACGTTGTTGATCTGGTTCGGCTGGTCGGAGCGGCCGGTGGCGACCACTGCGGCGTGCTTGCGCGCCTCCCGCGGGTCGACCTCCGGGTCCGGGTTGGCCAACGCGAAGACGATCGCGTCCTTGGCCATCGTGGCGATGTCGTCACCGGTGAGCAGGTTCGGCGCGCTCACCCCGATGAAGACGTCCGCACCGTTCAACGCGCCGGCCAGGTTCCCCGAGTAGCCGTCCCGGTTGGTGTTCTCGGCCAGCCACTGCCAGGCCGGGTTGAGATCGGCCTGGCCGCGGTGCAGGGCGCCCTGCCGGTCGTACGCGATGATGTCGCCGACGCCCTGGCGCAGCAGCAGCTTCATGATCGCGGTGCCCGCCGCGCCGGCTCCGGAGACCACCACCCGCACGTCGGCGAGCTGCTTGCCCACCACGCGCAACGCGTTGGTCAGCGCGGCGAGTACGCAGATCGCGGTGCCGTGCTGGTCGTCGTGGAAGACCGGGATGTCCAGCGCCTCGCGCAGCCGGGCCTCGATCTCGAAGCAGCGCGGCGCGGCGATGTCCTCCAGGTTGATCCCGCCGTACGCGGGCGCGATCGCCTTGACGATGGCGACGATCTCGTCGGTGTCCTGGGTGTCCAGCACCACCGGCCAGGCGTCCACCCCGCCGAAGCGCTTGAAGAGCGCCGCCTTGCCCTCCATCACCGGCAGCGAGGCGGCCGGCCCGAGGTTGCCCAGGCCGAGCACGGCCGAGCCGTCGCTGACCACGGCGACGGTGTTGCGCTTGATGGTCAACCGGCGGGCGTCCGCCGGATTGTCCGCGATCGCCTGGCAGACCCGGGCCACGCCCGGGGTGTACGCCCGCGACAGCTCGTCCCGGTTGCGCAGCGCCACCTTCGGGCTGACCTCGATCTTGCCGCCGAGGTGCAGCAGGAAGGTGCGGTCGGAGACCTTGCGGACGTCCACCCCGTCCAGCGCCCGCAGCGCGTCGACGACCTGGTCGGCGTGGCCGGCGTCGGCGGTGTCGCAGGTCAGGTCGACGATCACGTGGGTCGGATCGGAGTCGACCACGTCCAGCGCGGTGACGATGGCCCCGGCCTCGCCGACCGACGTGGTGAGTCGCCCGATCGAAGACGCGTCGGCGGGCACGGCGATGCGGATCGTGATCGAGAATCCGGCACTGGGCAGTCGGGTCGTGGCCACGCAGGTCCCTCCGTCGGCGCTGAACGGCTCGTCCGCATTTCTACTCGCCCGGCCGGAGCGGCCGACATCCGCCCCCGCTTTTGTCGGTTCACACGGTGGGCATATACCAGGTGCACCCGGCGTTGACACATGTCAGGATTGCTCAGTACATGCACAGAACGGACAGGAGAGACGCTTGCGCGACCAGGAGACCTACGTTTCGTTCCCCGACGACGAGCTCGAGACCACCACCACCGGCGATTACGAGCTCTCCGAGCGGCAGGCACTGCGACGGGTCCCCGGCCTCTCCACCGAGCTGACCGACGTCACCGAGGTTGAATACCGCCAACTCCGGCTGGAGCGGGTGGTCCTGGTCGGTGTCTGGACCGAGGGCACCCAGGCCGACGCGGAGAACTCCCTCACCGAACTGGCCGCGCTGGCGGAGACCGCCGGCTCGCAGGTGCTCGAAGGACTCATCCAGCGGCGCGACCGGCCCGACCCGGCGACCTACATCGGTCGCGGCAAGGTCGACGACCTCAGCTCCGTGGTCAGCGCCGCCGGCGCCGACACCGTGATCTGTGACGGTGAGCTGTCCCCGTCGCAGCTGCGCAACCTGGAGCAGCGCACCAAGGTCAAGGTGGTGGACCGCACCGCGTTGATCCTCGACATCTTCGCCCAGCACGCCAAGAGCAAGGAAGGCCGGGCCCAGGTCGAGCTGGCTCAGCTCGAATACCTGCTGCCCCGGCTGCGCGGTTGGGGCGAGACGCTGTCCCGGCAGACCGGTGGGTCGGGCCGTGGCGGTGGCGCCGGCGGTGGCGTCGGTGTGCGTGGCCCCGGTGAGACCAAGCTGGAGACCGACCGGCGGCGCATCCGCCACCGCATCTCCCGGCTACGCCGGGAGATCAAGGCCATGCGGACGGTACGCGAGACCAAGCGGGCCCGCCGCAGCCGCAACTCGGTGCCCGCGGTGGCCATCGCCGGCTACACCAACGCCGGCAAGTCGAGCCTGCTCAACCGGCTGACCGGCGCGGGTGTGCTGGTGGAGGATGCCCTGTTCGCCACCCTCGATCCGACCACCCGGCGCTCCACCACCGGCGACGGGCGGGTCTACACCCTCTCCGACACCGTCGGTTTCGTCCGGCACCTGCCGCACCAGATCGTCGAGGCGTTCCGCTCGACGCTGGAGGAGGTCGCCGAGGCGGACCTGGTCGTGCACGTGGTCGACGGCACCCACCCGGACCCGCAGGAACAGGTGCGGGCGGTGCGGGAAGTGCTCTCCGAGGTCGGTGCCGACCGGCTGCCGGAGCTGCTGGTGGTCAACAAGATCGACGCGGCCGACGAGGAGACCCTGCTCCAGCTCAAGCGGATCTGGCCCGACGCGGTCTTCGTCTCCGCGCACCGCGGGCGCGGCATCGACGGGCTACGCGAGGCGATCGAGCGGCGGTTGCCCCGCCCGGCCGTCGAGGTGCGCGTGGTCGTGCCGTACGACCGGGGCGATCTCGTGGCCCGGGTGCACCGTCAGGGCGAGGTGCTCAGCACCGCCCACCTGCCGGAGGGCACCATGCTGCACGTCCGGGTCCACGAGGCCCTCGCGGCCGAGCTGATCCCCTTCGTCGACGCGCCGGAGCCGGTTCCCAGCGCGTCGTGACCGCCGGTCGGCGTCACCCGGCGGAAACCGGCGGCATGCGACACTTCTTTCATGCACCGCACTGTTTCCTTGGTCACGGTTGCCCTCGGCCTGCTCGGGGGCACCGTGACATTGGCCGGCGCCGCGGTGGCGGCCCCGCCACCTGCGGCGGGAACGACCGGCGTGGTGGTGGCGCCACCGGCGAAGACCGGGGTTGCGCTGGCGGGACGGGGAGTGCCACTGACCGGTCCGGGTCTGCCGGCCGGGGTGGCGGCACCGCTGGCGGCGGCCCCCAAGAAGCAGTGTGCCGTCACGGACCCGCGACTGCGTGAGCTGTCCGGCCTGGTGGTGACCAAGAACGGCTACATCGTCATCAACGACAGCACCGATCAGGAGGACCGCAAGCAGGTCTTCTACCTGAACAAGGACTGCGCGGTCACCAACGCCGTTCCCTATTCCGGGGGCGGTCCGCTGGACACCGAGGATCTCGCCCTTTCGCCGGACGGCAAGACGCTGTGGATCGCCGACACCGGCGACAACGTCACCAGCCGGCAGCGCCGGGAGCGGGTGGCGGTCTGGAGCATGCCGGTCAACGGCAGCAAGCAGCCGACGCTGCACCGCATGTCGTATCCCGACGGCAAACCGCGCGACGCCGAGGCACTGCTGATCGGCGACGACAACCTGCCGCTGATCATCACGAAGGTCACCGCCGGCAAGGCGGAGATCTTCACCCCGGACGGTCGACTGAAGAGCGGCGACACCGAACCGGTGCCGATGAAGAAGCTCGGTGACATCGAGCTGCCGAAAACCGACACCGAGAACCCGCTCAGCACCTTCGGCCGCGTCGCCATCACCGGCGCCGCCCGGTCCCCGGACGGATCCCGGGTGGCGCTGCGCACGTACGCCGACGCCTTCGAGTACGACGTCGCCAACGGCGACATCGTGGCGGCGCTGACCACCACCACGCCGCGGGTGACGGCGCTTGACGACCCGTTCGGCGAGGCGATCGCATACTCGACCGACGGCAAGACCTTCCTGACCGTCTCCGACGCGGGGCACCTGGAGGACGACGACCCGGTCGACATCCTCAGCTACACCCCGTCCAGCGAGGGGCCGAAGAACCTGGCCGAGGATCCGGACGCGGCCAAGAAGTCCGCCGGCCAGTCGTTCATCGACGGGTTGACCCTCGACGACATCACGTACCTGATCGCCGCCGTGGGTGTGCTCGGCACGCTCCTGGTCGGCGCGGGCATCCTCGGCATCGTGCTGGCCCGCAAGCGGCCGGCACCGCCGAGCAAGGACCGCGACGGCGACGGCCCTGGGCCCAAGGGCAAGGACGACGGATCCGGCCCGGCTCCCGATCGCCCCCGGGGCGGCGGGGTGTACGGCGGCGCGCAGAGCGCGAACGTCTACGGCGGCTCGCCCAACGGCGAGCGGCCCGCGGCCCGCTCGGGTCCGGTCTACGGCGGGCGGGCCGGTTCCGGCGGTGCCAGCGCCCGCCCAGCTCAGGGCGGCGGCGTCTACGGCGGTGGTGGCCGTCCCGCCGAGGGTTCTCCCGGCGGCAGTGGCCGACCTGCCGAAGGCGTTCCCGGGTACGGTGGACGATCCGGCGACGGCCGGCCAGCCGGCGGTGGGGTCTACGGCGGAGGCCGTGCCAGCGGCGGGCGCGCCGAGCCGTCCCGCGGTAACCGTCAGGAACCGCCTCGGGGCGCCCGGGCGGAGCCGCCGCGCGGTGGCCGCCAGGAACCGCCTCGCGGGGGCCGGGCCGAGCCGCCCCGGCGCGGTGGTGGCGCCGTCGAGCCCGATCAGCGGGGCCGGCGCCCGGGTCGCTACCGCGAGGACGACGCCGAGCCGTACGGTCAGCAGCCACACGGCAACTACGGCTACCACGGCGACCGGTACTGACCCGGGGGTCGGTACCGGTCGCGCGGGACGGTCAGATGCGGCGCAGCACGGCGACGACCCGACCCATGATGGTGGCGTCGTCGCCGGGAATCGGATCGAAGGCCGGGTTCTGCGGCATCAGCCAGACATGGCCGTCCCGCCTGCGGTAGGTCTTCACGGTCGCCTCGCCGTCGAGCATGGCGGCGACGATCTCGCCGGAGTCCGCGGTCGGCTGCTGCCGGACCACCACCCAGTCGCCGTCGCAGATCGCCGCGTCGAGCATCGAGTCGCCCTTGACCTGGAGCATGAAGACCTCGCCCTCGCCGACCAGCTCCCGGGGCAGCGGAAAGACGTCCTCCATCGACTGCTCGGCGAGGATCGGCCCACCGGCGGCGATCCGACCGAGCATCGGCACGTACGCCGGGGTGGGTCGCTGGGCGCGGGTCAGCTCGTCGTCGACGTCGCTGGGCGAGCGGACGTCCACGGCCCGTGGACGGTTCGGGTCGCGCCGCAGGAAGCCCTTCTTCTCCAGCTCCTTGAGCTGGTAGGCGACGCTGGACGGCGAGACCAGCCCCACCGCCTCACCGATCTCGCGGACGCTCGGCGGGTAACCGTGCCGCTCCACCCAGGTGCGGATGAAGTCGAGGATGCGCCGCTGCCGGGCGGTCAGGTCGACCGTCGCCGGGTCGGGGAAGGTGCTGGTCACCGGCGTCACCGGACGCAGGGCGGGCTGCCCGGTCCGCGCGCGGGCGGCGCCACGACGGCGGGCGGCCGGCGGGCCCGCCTCGGTGCTCTGTTGCGGGCTCTGTGGCCGGGTGGCCCGGTCCTCGGTCACGTCCGTCCTCCCTGGTCGGCGCTGAGGTGCCTCGGCGGCTCGTGGTGCGTGCGGAGATGGTGCGGCCGGCGGTCGACCATGGTCACCTCCGGCTGTTCCTGACCGTATAGGTGAGATCGGTCATTTTCAAACATCTGTACGACCTGGCTCGGCGTGTCGGACCGGAAAGGCGCGACAGTCGTACGCCTGTTCTGGTAAATGGTACGTCTGGTCGAACGGGTGTTCGATCCCGTCCCGATCGTCGACCGAACCTGGCCGGGTGGACGGTAACCGTCGTCGCCGCCGCGCGTTGGGCCCTCGGGTCGCGTCGGGAGGGGGAGCGGGAGGCGGAGCGGGTGGCTGTCGGGTGACGCGCCGGACGCGCCGCCAACTTGACCACGGATCGCGGGCGGCCTACGGTCAACCCCTAGATGTAGTAGTAACAAAGGCGTAAGTCGCCTACAGGTTGGGTTCGACTACCGACCGCACTCCCGCATCGCAGGCCCGGCGGCCATCCTACGGGGATGGTTCCGCCGCGCTGACGCGTGCCCGGAGTCGGTCGGGGCGTCCCGTGTCGATCGAGGAGGTCGGGCGTTGCGGTGTCCGTACTGCCGGCATGCCGACTCCCGCGTCGTCGACTCGCGGGAGGCCGACGACGGTCAGCTGATCCGCCGGCGGCGCTCCTGCACGGAGTGTGGCAAACGGTTCACCACCGTCGAGGAGGCGGTGCTGGCGGTGGTCAAGCGCAGCGGGGTGACCGAACCGTTCAGTCGTACGAAGATCATCGGCGGGGTGCGCAAGGCGTGCCAGGGCCGGCCGGTCGACGAGGACTCGATCGCGCTGCTGGCGCAGCGGGTCGAGGAGACCGTCCGGGCCAAGGGGGCCGCCGAGATCCCCAGCCACGAGGTGGGGCTGGCCATCCTGGGTCCGCTACGGGACCTGGACGAGGTCGCCTACCTGCGGTTCGCCAGCGTCTACCGGTCGTTCGACTCGCTCGCCGACTTCGAGCGGGAGATCGAGACGTTGCGGGCCGCCGCGCGCGCCCGGCAGGGCGCGGGAGCCGAGACGGCCAGCGCCGCCGGCTCCGCGCAGTGAACTTTCTTCAGCAGTAGTGACAGTCGATCGCGCGGGGTGGCCGCGTGGACGAGGGGGCGGATGAGATGCCGGGGGACGGTGTGACGACAAGCAGGTCACGAAGCAAGGCGGGCGCGGGCCTCAAGGTCGAGCGGGTCTGGACCACCGAGGGGGTGCACCCGTACGACGAGGTCGCCTGGGAGCGACGCGACGTCGTGATGACCAACTGGCGGGACGGCTCGATCAACTTCGAGCAGCGCGGGGTGGAGTTCCCGCAGAGTTGGAGCGTCAACGCGGCCAACATCGTGACCACCAAGTACTTCCGGGGCGCGGTGGGGACCCCGGAGCGGGAGTGGTCGCTGCGGCAGCTGATCGACCGGGTGGTCACCACCTACCGCACCGCCGGTGAGGAGTACGGCTACTTCGCCTCCCCGGCCGACGCCGAGATCTTCGCCCACGAGCTCACCTGGATGCTGCTGCACCAGGTCTTCAGCTTCAACTCGCCGGTCTGGTTCAACGTCGGCACGCCCTCACCCGCGCAGGTCAGTGCGTGTTTCATCCTTTCTGTGGATGATTCGATGGATTCGATCCTCGACTGGTACAAGGAGGAGGGGCTGATCTTCAAGGGCGGCTCCGGCTCCGGGGTGAACCTCTCCCGGATCCGCTCCTCCCGGGAGCTGCTCTCCTCCGGCGGCACCGCCTCCGGCCCGGTCAGCTTCATGCGTGGCGCGGACGCCAGCGCCGGCACCATCAAGTCCGGTGGCGCCACCCGGCGTGCGGCCAAGATGGTCATTCTCGACGTCGACCACCCCGACATCGAGGAGTTCGTGGTCACCAAGGCGCGCGAGGAGGACAAGATCCGCGCGCTGCGTGACGCCGGGTTCGACATGGACCTGGGCGGCAGTGACATCGTCAGCGTGCAGTACCAGAACGCCAACAACTCGGTCCGGGTCTCCGACGAGTTCATGACGGCGGTGGAGAACGGCGGTGGCTTCGACCTGCTCGGCCGGCTCGACGGTCAGACCATCGAGACGATCGACGCGAAGAAGCTGTTCCGCACCATCTCCCAGGCGGCCTGGGAGTGCGCGGACCCGGGTCTGCAGTACGACGACACCATCAACGACTGGCACACCTGCCCGGAGACCGGCCGGATCACCGCGTCGAACCCGTGCTCGGAGTACCTGCACCTGGACAACTCGTCCTGCAACCTGGCCTCGCTGAACCTGATGAAGTTCCTCCGCGCCGACGGTGGCTTCGAGGTGGAGAAGTTCGTCAAGTCGGTCGAGTTCGTCATCACCGCGATGGACATCTCGATCTGCTTCGCCGATTTCCCGACCGAGAAGATCGGCGAGACCACCCGGGCCTACCGGCAGCTCGGCATCGGGTACGCCAACCTCGGTGCCCTGCTGATGGCCTCCGGCCTGCCGTACGACTCGGAGCAGGGGCGGTCCCTCGCAGCGGCGATCACGTCGCTGATGACCGGCACCGCGTACCGCCGTTCGGCCGAGTTGGCCGGCATCGTCGGCGCGTACGACGGCTACGCCCGCAACGCCGAGCCGCACAAGCGGGTGATGCGCAAGCACGCCGCTGCCAACGACCAGATCAAGGTGTCCGCCCCGGTCGCCACCGCCGTGCTCCGTGAGGCCACCAAGCAGTGGACCCAGGGCAACAAGATCGGCGACAAGTTCGGCTGGCGCAATTCCCAAGCCGCAGTGCTCGCGCCCACCGGCTGCCTGACCTCGGACACGATGGTCACCACCGACCGGGGCCTGATGCGGCTGGGTGAGATCGGCGACCGGTACGGCGACCGCTGGCAGGACCTGGACATGCAGGTTTCCACCGACGAGGGTGCCCGCCGGGCGACGAAGTTCTTCATCAACGGCGAGGAGCCGACCCGACGGGTGGTCACCGACGGTGGCTACGCGATCCAGGGCACCCTCGCTCACCGGATCAAGGTCGTCGACCCGCAGTCCGGGGAGTGGGTCTGGAAGCGGATGGCCGACGTGGCCCCGAGCGACCTGGTGCCGATCCAGCTCGGCACGCTCGTCGGCGAGCCGCGTCGGGTGCCGCTGCCCGTGCTCGACCAGGCGTACTACGCGGGCGACCGCCGGCTGTACGTGCCCGACCACATCGACGCGGATCTCGCCGAGCTGGTCGGCTACTTCATGGGTGACGGCAGCCTGCACGCCAAGGGCATCCGGTTCTGCGTCGCCGACGCCGACCTGGACGTCGTCGAGCGGCTCCGGGTGCTCGGCAAGGGCCTCTTCGGCCTGGAGCCGGTGGTCACCGCGCAGACCGGCTACCACGAGGTGACGCTCGCGTCGGTGCGGCTGGCCCGCTGGTGGCAGGCGGCCGGGTTCGCCAAGACGCTGCCGCACGTCGACCACGTCGGCAAGGGCTGGTCGCCCCGGGTGCCGTCGGCGATCCTGGAGACCAACGACGCCGCCGTCTACGCGGCGTTCCTGCGCGGTCTCTTCGAGGCTGACGGGACGGTCATCGAGGGTGTGCCATCGGTCTCGACCGCGACCGAATCCTTCGCCGCCGAGGTTCGTACGCTGCTGCTCACGCTCGGGATGGCCACCACCACCCGGCAGACGACGAGCGGCATGGGCTCGACCGTGTGGCAGGTCCGGCTGCGCAACATGGAGCACGCCCTGGCGTTCGACGAGGTGATCGGCTTCATCGGTGAGCGCAAGGCCCAGCTGCTTGTCGTCGAGCCGACGCAGACCGGCAACCGGGACCGCATCCACCTGCCCCGGGCGCTGTGGGACCTGCTCGTGCCGGCCGGGCACGAGCTGCGCGACACGCTCACCCAGTCGCTGCGCAGGACCGGGGGAGTGGCCCGGGGGGTGGCGATGCGGATCTTCGCCGAGACCGGTGACGACCGGCTCGCTCACGCGCTCGGCTACCTCTTCGAGACGGTGGCGGCGAACGAGGACGGCGGCATCCAGCCGACCTACGACCTGTCCGTGCCGGAGAACGTCACGTACGTCGCGGGTGGATTCGTCAGCCACAACACCATCGGCCTGATGATGGACTGCGACACCACGGGTGTCGAGCCGGACCTGGCGCTCGTCAAGTTCAAGAAGCTGGTCGGCGGCGGCTCGATGCAGATCGTCAACCAGACCGTGCCGCGCGCTCTGCGCAGCCTCGGCTACCCCGAGGAGCAGGTCGAGGCGATCGTCGAGCACATCGCCGATCAGGGGCACGTGGTGGACGCCCCCGGTCTCAAGCCGGAGCACTACCCGGTCTTCGACTGCGCCATGGGTGAGCGGTCCATCGCGCCGATGGGGCACGTCCGGATGATGGCGGCGGTCCAGCCGTTCATCTCCGGTGCCATCTCCAAGACGGTCAACATGCCGGAGCAGGCCACCGTCGAGGACGTCGAGAAGATCTACTTCGAGGGCTGGAAGCTCGGCCTCAAGGCGCTGGCGATCTACCGGGACAACTGCAAGGTCGGCCAGCCGCTGTCGGCGGCGAAGAAGAAGGCCGTCGAGCCCGAGGCCACTCCGGCGGCCGTCGCGCCGGTGGTGGAGAAGGTCGTCGAGTACCGCCCGGTGCGCAAGCGGCTGCCGAAGAAGCGGCCGTCGGAGACCATCTCCTTCTCGGTCGGTGGGGCCGAGGGTTACCTCACCGCCTCGTCGTACCCGGACGACGGTCTCGGCGAGGTTTTCCTCAAAATGTCCAAGCAGGGCTCGACCCTGGCCGGGGTGATGGACGCCTTCTCGGTGGCCATCTCCATCGGTCTCCAGTACGGCGTGCCGTTGGAGACGTACGTCAGCAAGTTCACTAACATGCGCTTCGAGCCGGCCGGGATGACCGACGACCCGGACGTGCGGATGGCCGCTTCGGTGATGGACTACATCTTCCGTCGCTTGGCGCTGGACTTCCTGCCCTATGAGCGCCGTGCCGAGCTGGGCATCTTCACCGCCAAGGAGCGGGCCGCCCAGTTGGCGGCCGAGGCTGAGGCGGAGGCGAACGGCACGGACCTCACCGCCATGGCCGCCTCGGCCCCCGTGGAGACCAAGCCGGAGGAGCCGAAGGTCGGCCCGGTCGCCCAGCCGGCCCAGGAACTGGCCGACGTCGCCGCCGCCAAGCCGGCACCGTCGGTCGGCTCCAGCACGGAGCTGCTGGAGGCCGTGATCGGCAAGGCCGCCGACGCACCGCTCTGCTTCACCTGCGGTACGAAGATGCGCCCGGCCGGTAGCTGCTACGTCTGCGAGGGCTGCGGCTCCACCAGCGGTTGCAGCTGATCGCACAGTTCCCCCAGCGACCCCCGGCCGGATCACCCGCCCGGGGGTCGCTGCCGTTGTCTACGGGGTGGAAAGGGTGGCGAGCCGGGTGGTGAGGTGGGTGCGTTCGGCGTCGTTGTCGACCAGGGCCAGGGCGGCGCGGTACGCCTCGGCGGCCTCGGCGGGGCGGTCGAGGCGGCGGAGCAGGTCGGCGCGGATCGCCGGGAGGTAGTGGTAGCCGGCCAGGCGGGGGTCCTGGGCCAGGGTGTCGACTTCGGTGAGCGCCGCCTCGGGGCCGTCCACCATCGACACCGCCACTGCGCGGTTGAGCGCGACGACCGGCGACGGCCAGCAGCCCAGCAGCGCGTCGTAGAGCCGGACGATCTGTGGCCAGTCGGTCGCGTCGTAGCTGGGTGCCAGGGCGTGCAGCGAGGCGATGGCGGCCTGGAGCGCGTACCTGCCGACGCGCCCGGTGCGGAACGCCTCGACCACCAGGCGGCGGCCCTCGTCGATGGTGGCCCGGTCCCAGGCGGAACGGTCCTGGTCTTCGAGCCGGAGCAGCCGTCCCTGGCTGTCGGTGCGGGTGGCCCGCCGGGCGTTGGTGAGCAGCAGCAGGGCGAGCAGCCCGCGTACCTCCGGTTCGTCGGGCATCAGGGCCAGCAGCATCCGGGCCAGGTGCAGCGCCCGGTCCACCAGGTCGGCGCGGACCAGGTCGGTGCCGGAGGGCGCGGTGTGACCGGTGGTGAGCAGCAGGTGTACGACGGTGAGCACGGCGTCCAGTCGCTCGGGCAACTCGGCGGACTCCGGCACCCGGTAGGGGATCCGGGCTGCGGCGATCTTCTTCTTGGCCCGGGTGACCCGCGCCGCCATGGTGGGCTCGGAGACCAGGAAGGCGCGGGCGATGTCGCCGGTGCTCACCCCGCAGACGAGGCGCAGGGTGAGCGCCACCTGGGCGTCCCGGGCGAGCGCCGGGTGACAGCAGGTGAAGATCAGACGGAGTCGGTCGTCGGGTACGGCGACCTCGTCCGGCATCTCGAACTCGGTCTCGTCCGGCTCCAGCAGCAGCGGCAGTTTCGCGCGGAGCACCTGCCGGCGGCGCAGTACGTCGAGGGCCTTGCGCCGGGCGGTCGCGGTGAGCCAGGCACCGGGCCGGTCCGGTACGCCGTCGCGGGCCCACGCGCCCAGCGCGGCGACGTACGCCTCCTGGACGCACTCCTCGGCGAGGTCGAAGTCACCGGCGACGCGTGCGGTGGCGGCGAGCACAAACGCCCACTCGCGCCGATGCGCGTCGGCGACGGCGTGCTCGACCTCGTCGCGGTCCGTCACTCGGCCGGTGGCACGAACAGCGGCCGGACTTCCACTCCACCGTGGATGGTGGCCGGGTTGAGCTTGGCGATCTTCAGGGCGACGTCCAGGTCGGGTGCCTCCAGCACGAAGAATCCGGCGACGACCTCCTTGGCCTCGATGAACGGGCCGTCGGTGACGAGGTCGCCGCGGACGGCGGTGGCCGTGATGCTCGGCTGCAACGCGAAGCCGGTGACGATCTGCCCGCCCAATTCCGCGACCTGTGCGGGGTACCGCTCCAGCAGGGCGATGTAGTCGGGGGTGAGGTCCATCGGGTCGGCCGGTGCCGGCGAGTAGATCAGGACTGCGTACTGGGCCATGGTGGGCTCCTCCTCGGATCGCTGTTCATCCTCTGCCCAACCGACGACCCGGGCCAGCGCGAATCGACACCGGCAGCGGAATTTTCTAGGCTGCCGCGGGTGAGCGCAGAGCGCAGGCCCCTGGCGGCGCGGCCCCTGACCGAGCCGCATCCGTCCCGGTTGCCGGCCGGGCATCCGGACCGGGCCCGGATCCTCGCCGCGCACGCCGCCGCCCTGGCCGCCGAGGAGGCCGGCTATCTCGATCCGGCCACCGGACTGTTCGTGCTCACCGCCGGCTTCCTCGCCCGTCGCGGCACCTGCTGCGGGCGAGGCTGTCGGCACTGCCCGTACGTGACCTGAGCGCCTCCAGTCAGGCGGCGGCGACGAAGACCCGGGAGGCGACCTCGCGGGGCAGCCGGACGCTCTCCCCGGAGCGGTCGATGGACACCCCGTCGCGTTCCTGCGCCACCGTCACCGTGGCGCCGGGGTCGACGCCGGCGGCGTGCAGCTGCCGCAGCACCTCCGCGTCGGTCTGCACGCTCTCGCAGATCCGCCGCACGATCACCGTGCCGGTCAGCCCGGGGAAGGCCAGGTTGCGCTCGCCGTCGGCGGACTCGGGCTCGGCCCGGCCGGGGGAGCCGAGCGCCTCCAGCCCCGGGATGGGGTTGCCGTACGGCGACCGGGTCGGCCGGTTGAGCAGGTCGTAGACCCGCTTCTCGACCGCGTCGCTCATCACGTGCTCCCAGCGGCAGGCCTCCTCGTGGGCCTCCTCGTAGGGCATCCCGATCACGTTGACCAGCAGCAGCTCGGCGAGCCGGTGTTTGCGCATCACCGACACGGCCGTGTCGCGGCCCAGCGGGGTGAGGCTGAGGTGCCTGTCACCCTCGACCGTGAGCAGGCCGTCGCGTTCCATCCGGGCGACGGTCTGGCTGACGGTGGGGCCGCTCTGGCGCAACCGTTCGGCGATCCGGGCGCGCAACGGCGGCACGCCCTCCTCCTCGAGTTCGAGGATCGTGCGAAGGTACATCTCGGTCGTATCGACCAGATCGTGAGACTTCATGGTGTCAGCGGCCCTCCGGTGATCGATGGTACCCTGCCGCACCTCGAACGACAGTCGTCGAACCACCCCGGTGTCGCATGGTGTTGACTGGGCGTCATGTCCGGTACCGAGGAGCTTCTGGTAGAGGCCGGGCGGCTCGCCGCCGAACTCGACGCGGCCGACCCGCCCACCCTGCTCGACGTGCGGTGGCGACTGGTCGGCCCGCCGGGCCGCGACGACTACGCGGCGGGCCACCTGCCGGGCGCGAGCTTCGTCGATCTGGACACCGCGTGGTGCGGCCCGCCCGGCCCCGAGGGCCGGCATCCGCTGCCCGCCCCGGCCGCGTTGCAGGGCGCGCTGCGGGCCGCCGGGGTTCGCGCCGGTCACCCGGTGGTGGTGTACGACGGCGGCGACGGCATGTCCGCCGCCCGCGCCTGGTGGACGTTGCGCTGGGCGGGGCATCCTCAGGTCCGGCTGCTGCACGGCGGCTACCCGGCCTGGCTCGCCGCCGGCCTGCCCGTCAGCACCGAGGTGCCGACCCCGGCCGAGGGGGACGTCACGGTCCGGCCGGGTGCCCTGCCGGTGCTCGACGCCACCGCCGCCGCCCGGCTGGCGACCGGCGACGGGGTGCTGCTCGACGTCCGCGCCGCACCCCGGTACCGGGGCGAACACGAACCCGTCGATCCGGTCGCCGGCCACGTGCCCGGGGCGGTGAACCTGCCGGCGTCCGGGTACGTCACCGACGGCCGCTTTCCCGCCGCCGAGGTGCTGCGCGACCGGTTCGCCGCCGCCGGGGTGGTCGACGGCGCACCGGTCGGGGCGTACTGCGGCTCCGGGGTGACCGCCGCGCAGGCCGTGCTGGCGCTGCACCTCGCGGGTCGCGCGGACGCCGCGCTCTATGTCGGCTCCTGGAGCAACTGGGTCGCCGACCCGCAGCGTCCGGTGGCCCGGTCGTGACCCGGGCACGGTGGGTCGGCGGGGCGCGGATCGACAGGCTGGGCGGCTGACGGGCCACCCGGCGGACGCCGTGCGACCATGGGCAGATGTCCGACGACACGGTGGTGGTGTGGGACGAGTCGCTGCTCGCCTACGATCTCGGTGATCACCCGCTCGATCCGGTGCGGGTGGAGCTGACCATCGCGCTCGCCCGGGAACTCGGCATCCTGCAACGACCCGGGGTACGCCTGATCCGGCCCACGCCGGCCGACGAGGCGCTGCTGACCCGGGTGCACGACCCGCGTTATCTGGACGCGGTGCGGATCGCGCCGCGTGATCCGCTCTTCGCCGGCTTCGGGCTGGGCACCTCCGACAATCCGGTCTTCGACGGGATGCACGAGTCCAGCGCGCTCGTCGCCGGTGCGACGGTGGCCGCCGCCGAGGCGGTGTGGCGGGGTGAGGCGCGCCGCGCGGTGAACGTGGCCGGCGGCCTGCACCACGCCATGCCGGCGCGGGCCGCCGGGTTCTGCGTCTACAACGACCCGGCGGTGGCCATCGCCCGACTGCTCGATCTGGGCGCGGAGCGGATCGCGTACGTCGACGTCGACGTGCACCACGGCGACGGGGTGCAGCAGATCTTCTGGGACGACCCCCGGGTGCTGACGATCAGCCTGCACGAGACCCCGCTCGCGTTGTTCCCGGGCACCGGCTTCCCGGACGAGACCGGTGGTCCGGGTGCCGCGGGCACCGCGGTGAACGTCGCGCTGCCGCCCGGGGTGGAGGACGCCGGCTGGCAGCGCGCCTTCCACGCGATCGTGCCGTCGGTGCTGCGCGCGTTCCGCCCGCAGGTGCTGTTCAGTCAGTGCGGCGCGGACGCCCACCGCAAGGATCCGCTCGCCGACCTGCATCTCTCGGTCGACGGTCAGCGGGCCACCTACCTGGCGTTGCGGGCGCTCGCCGACGAGTTGTGCGAGGGCCGTTGGGTGGCCACCGGCGGCGGCGGGTACGCGCTGGTGGAGGTGGTGCCCCGGGCCTGGACCCATCTGCTGGCGGTGGCCACCGGAGCGCCGCTGGAGCCGGCCACGCTGACCCCGCCGGCCTGGCGTGCGCTGGCCGCGGCCCGTCGTCCCGGTTTCGACGTGCCGGTACGGATGACCGACGACGTCGACCCCGGGCACGAACCGTGGCAGCCCACCGGTGAGCCCAATCCGGTGGACCGGGCGATCGCCGCGACCCGCAAGGCGGTCTTTCCGCTGCTTGGCCTCGATCCGCACGATCCCCGCGACTGAGCCGGCCAGGGGAGGGCCGTCCGAGGTGACCACAATCGAACAGGCCGTGGACGTGCTGCTCAGCGACGGCAGCACGGTCCAGTTGCGACAGATCCGTCCCTCGGACGCGGCAGCGATCGTGGCGATGCACTCCCGGTTCTCCGAGCGCACCCGCTATCTGCGCTACTTCTCGCCGTACCCGCGCATCCCCGAGCGCGACCTCCAGCGGTTCGTCAACGTCGACCATGCCGACCGGGAGGCGTTCGTGGTGTTGGCCGGCGACCGGATCGTCGCCGTCGGCAGGTACGAGCGGCTCGGCCCGGCCGCACCCGACGCCGAGGTGGCTTTCGTGGTGGAGGACGCCTACCAGGGACGGGGCATCGGGTCGGTGCTGCTGGAGCACCTCGCCGACGCCGCCACGCGGTTCGGGATCGTCAACTTCGTCGCCGAGGTGCTGCCGGCCAACGGCCCGATGCTGCGGGTCTTCGCCGACTTCGGGTACCAACTCCAACGGCAGTTCGCCGACGGTGTGGTGCACCTGACCTTCCCGATCGCCCCCACCGACGCCACCCTGGCGGTGCAGCGTGGACGGGAGCAACGCACCGAGGCACGCTCGATGGCCCGGCTGCTCGCTCCGCGTGGCGTCGCCGTCTACGGTGCCAGCGCCACCGGTCAGGGCGTGGGCGCGGCGGTGCTCGGGCACCTGCGCGACGGCGGGTTCACCGGTGCGGTGGTGCCGGTGCATCCGACCGCCTCCCGGGTTGCGGGGCTGCCCGCGTACCCGTCGGCGGCCGACGCGGGGCTGCCGGTCGACCTGGCGGTGGTGGCGGTGGCGCCGGAGTCGACGCCGGAGGTGGTAGCCGATGCTGCCGCGGCCGGGGTGCACGGCCTGGTGGTCATCTCCGCGGGTTTCGCGGAGGCGGGTACCGAGGGCGCGGCGGCACAGCGGGCGCTGGTGCGCGCGGCCCACGCGGCGGGCATGCGGGTGATCGGCCCGAACTGTCTGGGGGTGGCGAACACCGACCCGGCGGTACGCCTCAACGCGACCCTCGCCCCGCGGCTGCCGGCACCCGGCCGGGTCGGCATCTTCAGCCAGTCCGGTGCGTTCGGGGTGGCGCTGCTGGCCGAGGCCGACCGGCGTGGGCTCGGCCTGTCCAGCTTCGTCTCGGCCGGTAACCGGGCCGACGTCTCCGGCAACGACCTGTTGCAGTACTGGCAGGACGACCCGGCGACCGACGTGATCATGTTGTACCTGGAGACCTTCGGCAACCCGCGCAAGTTCGCCCGCCTGGCCCGGCGCATCGGCCGGGACAAGCCGGTGGTGGCGCTCGCTTCGCCGGCCCGCCCGCCCGGTGTCGGCACCTTCGTCGGCCCGGACGCCACAGCGGTGAGCGCGTTGTTCGCGCAGTCCGGGGTGATCCGGGTGGACACCGTCGCCGAGCTGCTCGATGTCGGCGTGCTGCTGGCCAACCAGCCGCTGCCGGCCGGCAACCGGGTGGGCGTCGTCGGCAACTCCTCGGCGTTGACCGGGCTGGCAGCGACCGCCTGCGCGGCTCAGGGGCTCACCGTGGCGACCGGCTACCCCCGCGACGTCGGGCCCCGGGCCAGTGCCGCCGAGTTCGCCGAGGCGTTGGCCGTGGCCACCGCCGACGACGGCGTCGATGCCCTGGTGGCGCTCTTCGCGCCGCCGCTGCCCGGCCAGTTCACCGGCACCGAGGCCGATCTCACAGGTGCCCTGCCCACCGCGTTGACCACCGCGAAACCGGCGGTGGCGACCTTCCTGGCCGGAAGGGCGCCGGCGGGTATCCCCGCCTATCCGAGTGTGGAGGAGGCGGTCCGGGCGCTCGGCCGGGTCACCGCGTACGCCGACTGGCTGCGCCGGCCGCCGGGGATCCTGCCCGAGCTGCCCGACGTGGACCGCGTGGCGACGCAGGCAGCGTTACGGACGGACGGGGCCGATGCGACGGCGCTGCTCGGTGCGTACGGCATCGACGTGGTGGCCTCGGCGTCGGTGGGCTCGGCCGAGGAGGCCGTCGAGGCGGCATCCCGGTTCGGGTATCCGGTGGCGCTCAAGGTAGCTGCCGCCGGGCTGCGGCACCGGCTCGACCTCGGCGCGGTCCGGCTCGACCTGCCCGACGCCGTCGCGGTACGCCGCACGTACGCGGAGCTGGCGGCGACGTTCGGCGCGGAGGTGCTGGTGCAGCCGATGGTTGCGCCCGGGGTGGCGTGCGTGGTGGAGCTGGTCGAGGATCCGGCGTTCGGTCCGGTGGTCGGTTTCGGTCTCGGTGGGGTGGCCACCGAACTGCTCGGTGACCGGGCCTGGCGGGCGGTGCCGTTGACCGACCGGGACGCCGCCGAGCTGGTGGACGCGCCCCGGGCGGCCCCGCTGTTGCGCGGTCATCGCGGTGCCGCCCCGGTCGACCGGCAGGCCCTGGCCGACCTACTGCTGCGGGTCGGTCAACTCGCCGACGAGCAGCCCCGGGTGCGTGCCCTGACGCTGAACCCGGTGCTGGCCCGCCCCGACGGCCTGTCGGTGCTGCACGCGACCGTCCTGACCGGCTCCGCCACCCCC
>NZ_POTX01000115.1 GCF_003236305.1 Micromonospora endophytica
GTGGGCGCGGGCCCGCGTACCTGTCAGGATTGACGATGGCGTGCGCGCGGCCGGCTCCCGGCCGGCGGCGGCGGGTGGCGACGCGGCCCGCGCCCCGCACCACGCACACTCGCGAACGCAACCGACGGAGGGTAGCCCGCACCGTGGCCCAGTACATCTACGTCCTGGAAAAGGCGCGCAAGGCGCACGGCGACAAGGTCGTGCTCGACAACGTGACGCTGAGCTTCCTGCCGGGGGCCAAGATCGGTGTGGTCGGCCCGAACGGCGCCGGTAAGTCCAGCCTCCTCAAGATCATGGCAGGGCTGGACCGGCCGAGCAACGGCGAGGCCCGGCTGATGCCCGGCTACACCGTCGGCATGCTGGCCCAGGAGCCGCCGCTCAACGACGCCAAGACGGTCCTCGGCAACGTCGAGGAGGCGGTCGCCGACACCAAGGCCAAGCTGGATCGGTTCAACTCCATCGCCGAGCAGATGGCCACCGACTACTCCGACGAGCTGATGGAGGAGATGGGTCGGCTCCAGGAGGATCTGGACAACGCCGACGCGTGGGACATCGACTCCAAGCTCGAACTGGCCATGGACGCGCTGCGCTGCCCGCCGCCGGACGCCGACGTCACCACGCTCTCCGGTGGTGAGCGTCGCCGGGTCGCGCTCTGCAAGCTGCTGCTGGAGGCGCCCGACCTGCTGCTGCTCGACGAGCCCACCAACCACCTGGACGCGGAGAGCGTGCAGTGGCTGGAGCAGCACCTGGCCAAGTACGCCGGCACCGTCCTGGCCATCACCCACGACCGGTACTTCCTCGACAACGTGGCCGGCTGGATCCTGGAGCTGGACCGTGGCCGGGCCGTGGGCTACGAGGGCAACTACTCCACGTACCTGGAGAAGAAGGCGGCCCGGCTGGCCATCGAGGGACGCCGTGACGCCAAGATGAAGAAGCGCCTCACGGAGGAGTTGGAGTGGGTCCGCTCCAACGCCAAGGCGCGGCAGACCAAGTCCAAGGCCCGGCTGGACCGGTACGACGAGATGGCCGCCGAGGCGGAGAAGACCCGCAAGCTGGACTTCGAGGAGATCCAGATCCCGCCGGGCCCGCGTCTGGGCAGCACCGTCATCGAGGCGCACAACCTGACCAAGGGCTTCGGCGACCGGATCCTGATCGACAACCTGTCGTTCTCGCTGCCACGCAACGGCATCGTCGGCATCATCGGCCCCAACGGCGTCGGCAAGACCACGCTGTTCAAGACCATCGTCGGGTTGGAGCAGCCGACCAGCGGCTCGGTGAAGGTCGGCGAGACCGTCTCGCTGTCGTACGTCGACCAGAACCGGCAGGGCCTGGCCGGTGACAAGTCGGTCTGGGAGGTCGTCTCCGACGGGCTGGACCACCTCATGGTGGGCAAGGTCGAGATGCCGTCCCGGGCGTACATCGCCGCGTTCGGCTTCAAGGGGCCGGACCAGCAGAAGCCGACCAAGGTGCTCTCCGGTGGCGAGCGCAACCGGCTCAACCTGGCGCTGACGCTGAAGATCGGCGGCAACGTGATCCTGCTCGACGAGCCGACCAACGACCTGGACGTGGAGACGCTCTCCAGCCTGGAGAACGCGTTGCTGGAGTTCCCCGGCTGCGCCGTGGTGATCTCCCACGACCGGATGTTCCTGGACCGGGTCGCCACGCACATCCTGGCCTGGGAGGGCGACGACGAGAACCCGGCCAAGTGGTTCTGGTTCGAGGGCAACTTCGAGGCGTACGAGAAGAACAAGGTCGACCGGCTCGGCGCCGAGGCGGCCCGGCCACACCGGGTGACCTACCGCAAGCTGACCCGCGACTGATCGGGGCCGGTACCCGTGGCTGACCGGTTCGTCTACGAGTGCACCCTGCGGTGGTCCGACCTGGACGCCTACGGGCACGTCAACAACGCCCGCTTCCTCACGCTCTATGAGGAGGCCCGGGTGGCGTTGATGTTCGTCGGTGCCCGGGGGCAGGGCGTCGACTCGTTCGCCGACGGCGTGGTGATCCGCCGGCACGAGGTCGACTACCTGCGCCCGGTCGGCTACGCGCTGGGTCGGGCCACCGCCGAGGCGGCCCCCACCGTACGGATCGAACTCTGGGTGGAGCAGGTCCGGGCCGGGTCGTTCACCATCGGCTACGAGATGTACGACGGCGACCTGCTGGTCAGTCGGGCCCGGTCGGTGCTGGTTCCGTTCGACCTGGCGCAGCAACTGCCCCGACGGCTCAGCGAGTCGGAGCGCACCTTCCTGCTCGGGTACGCCTCGTGACCGGCACCGGTGCCGAGCTGCGGCACGGGATCGAGGGCGTCGCCGACGCCGAGGCGTTCATCGCCCGGCTGGTCCGGCTGGAGCGCACCGCACTGGTGCGGCTGCGCCCGGCCGGTACCTCCGCGCGTACCGCCCTCTGGGCCCGGCTGCCCTGGGGGGTGCTGGCGGTCCGCACGGTGGCCGGCACGGGGGCCGGAGACGCCACCGTGGCGGCCGGGCAGTTGCTTGCCGAGCTGACGGCCGGGGGGACCGTCCTGCCGCCCCGACGGGACGCCCAGTGGCGGTGGCCGCTTCCGCCGGCGGCCAGCCGGCCGGTGGAGACCCTGCCCGCCGGCGAGCTGCGCCGGCTCGCCGGCGCCGCGGCGGACACCCTGCGGGAGGCGGCCACCCACGGCGTCGCGGGCCGGGCGGTGGGGCAGCGGATGCTCCGCGACGCCCTGCTGGACCATGTCGCGGTGGTGGTGACTCCGGACGACGAGCCGGCCGGCCCGGTGCGGGTGACCCAGCGGATGGTGCAGGGGCTGGTCCGAATGGGATTTATCGGCCCGGAGGGTTCGCCCGGCCCGGACGGGGTACAGGTACGAATGGCTGGCCGATGGGTTGGCCTGGTGGGACCGTACGGAGCCGTCTGGTCGCAGCAGGCCACGGATCTTGTCATGCGGCCCGCCATGGCTCATCCGAACGGATGACCGCCTATCGTCAATCCGGCCTGGGGCTGGCGTTGGGGGGATGCTTCGTTCCGGCTGTCCGGGTACCGTCCATCCTCGGATCCAACCCACCGTAGGCGACTGGATCCGCTGGGGAGTGAGGTGCGCGAGCGATGCCGTGGTGGTCATGGCGCCCTGGTCCCGCCAGTGGCGGCGACTCGGAAACTCGAAGCAGAACCACAATGGAGGGTGCCGTCCGGATCGGACCGCCGGCACCCCGCCAGCCTGGAGATGACTGTCCGGGCGGTGAACATCCGTTGATGGCCGACATGCCCGCCACCGTCGAACCGGTCACCCTGCGCCGGATCTGCGACGCGCTCGATCTGCTCGACGTGCGCTACCTCGCCGACGGTGACGGCAACCTGTTGGCCATGTGGGAGCGGCACGCCGTGCTCGTCACGTTGGAGGGCCCCGAGGACGAGATCCTGGTGCTCCGGGCCCGGCCACACGCCACCGTGCCGCCGGACTGGGCGGACCGGGCGTACCGGGTGGTCAACGAGTGGAACCACACGCGACGCTTCTGCAAGGCGTACGTGGGCGACGCCACCGAGCGGGGCCAACTGCCGATCTACGCGGAGTTGCAGGTGCCACTCGCCGCGGGCACCCACGACGCTCTCCTGGTCGAGCTGCTCGACTGCGGGGCCGCCGTGGCGACGAGCTTCGTCGACTGGCTGCACGACGAGGGCGCCCTGCTCTGACCCGCCGTCCAGGCACCCGGCGGCGCGGCCGGGTCACGCGGGGGCGGTCGGGTCCTCCATCGTGTTCACCATGAAGTACGCCGCACGCTCCAGGTAGTTCCAGAGCTCGTCGGCGGTCGCCGGTGGCAGGTCCAGGCTGTCGACGGCGCGCCGCATGTGGCGCAGCCAGGCGTCACGTTCGGCGGCACCGATCCGGAACGGCGCGTGCCGCATCCGCAGCCGGGGATGGCCCCGCTGCGCGGAGTAGGTGCTCGGACCGCCCCAGTACTGCATGAGGAAGAGGCGCATCCGCTCGTTGGCCGGGCCCAGGTCCTCCTCCGGGTACATCGGGCGCAGCAGCGGGTCGCTGGCGATGCCGGCGTAGAACTCGTCGACCAGCTTGCGGAACGTGGGCTCGCCGCCGACGGCGTCGAACAGCGTGACCGCCTCGCTGCGGGGTTCGGGATCAGCTGCGGAATTCACGGGTTCCATCCTGCCAGGCGCCACCGGTGGCAGGAGGGTCCGGGGACGGGCCGGGGACGGTGGTTCAGGTCACCGCCTGTCGCGGCCGGCCCGGCCCCACGTGTCCCGGGTCGGGGTCGTCGGATGGCGGTGGGGCCACACCGGCGCCTGTGGGGTTCCGTCGGGCGCTGTCGATGGCGGCCGCGACGGTCTGCGGGTCGGGGAAGCGCCGGGCGACGAACGCCATGAGCACCACACCTGCGGCGCTCCACACGCCCACCACCAGCGGGATCGGGAACCGCTCGGCGAGGAGCCCGGTCACCAGCACCGACACGCCCTGGATGACCTGGAGGCCGGTCCCCATCACGCCGAACGCCCGGGCCCGGAAACCGTCGGGAAGTGCCTGGACGAACAAGCCGTTGGCCACCGGGATGATCCCGGCGACGGCGAACCCGCAAGCGGCGGCGAGCAGCGCCACCACCGCCGGCGGCGGGTCGAGCAGTGCGGGCACCAGCGCCAGCGGGGCGAGTACGGCCAACGGCCGGAGCAGGCTCTGCTGGCGGCTCGGGGTGAGTGCCCGCCCGATCAGCAGGCCACCGAGGATGAAGCCGACCGGGCTGGCCGCCATGATCAGCGCCTGGGCGGCACCGGCCCGCGCCTGGTCGTCGACGTGCTCGTTGGCCCAGGCCGCCGCCAGCCCCTCGGGCACGATGGAGAAGAGAACGGCGCTGAAGACGAGCGCGGCGATCGCCCGCAACACCGGCGTACGGAAGATCAGCGTGAACCCGGCGGCGGTCTCCCTCAGCAGGTGGCTGCGGTGCGTGCGGGACATGGCCGGCGGCCGGTCGTGCACGCCGAACCGGACGAGCAGGGCCGACACGGCGAAGGCGCAGGCGTTCAGCAGCAACGCGGCGGAGGGGTTGACCGTCGCCACGGCGGCACCGGCCAGGTAGCCGACGACCTGGGCCGCCTGCCCCGCGCTGGCGACGAGCGAGAGCCCGAGGACGAGCCGCTCCTTCGACAGGATCAGCGGCATCAGCGCGGAGCGCGCGGCCTGGCTCGGCGGATTGGCCAGGGTGGTGAGGAAGATCAACGCCAGGATGGCCGGCACCGGCATCCCCGGGATGGCGATGAGCAGCATCAACCCCATCCGGAGCAGGTCGCAGGTCAGCATGACCTGCCGGTACCGGTGCCGCTCGGCCAGGGTGGCGAGCAGTGGCCCGCCGATCAGCCAGGGCAGGAAGCTGACCGCGAAGGCGGTGGCGGAGAGGGCGACGGACTCGGTCTCCCGATAGACGAGCAGGGTGACAGCGGCCTTGGCGACGTAGTCGCCGACCCAGGTCAGCGTGGTGGCCGCGAGAACGGCACGGTATTCACCCTGGCCGAAAACCTCCCGGAAGGTGGCGGGACCTTCTCGCGGAGGTTGCTCGTCCGACACCATCGCCTCCATCGACCCCGGCAGCGCCACTCGTGATGGCTGCTCCCCGGGACCATCGTCGGATCTACGGATCAGCGAGGACGTGACCACGCTCGGGGAGCGCGTGCACCGGATTCTGCCCGATTGTCTGAGACCTGGCTAGGGCGAACGGTTGGTTCGTCACATCCCCGACTGAACGAACGGACGATACCTGAGGGGCCGCTCGGCCGCGACCCCCCGTCAGACGGCTCATGGGCGTGGACCCGGACTGGTGCCGGGGCCTTCCGAGCTGGGTGCGCCGGGGAAACCCCGCACGGCGGCGATCCGCGCCGTGATGCCGGAGTTCTCCAGCGCCTCGGCGAGCCGGCGACGCAACTCCCGGGCCACCGCGGGCTGTCCCTCGGCGGTGGTCTTGACCACCGTACGGATGATCGTGCCCTCCATCGTGACCTGTTCGACGCCGAGCACCTGCGGCGGCTCGACCACCGACGGGGCGAGTTCCGGATCGACGGCGATCGAGGCGGCGGCGGTCCGCAGCACCGCTGTCGCCTCTTCGGTGCCGGCGAAGCCGATCGGCAGGTCGACCACGGCCAGCGCCCAGCCCTGGCTCTTGTTGCCGACCCGGACGACCTCACCGTTGCGGATGTACCAGAGCACGCCCCGACCGTCACGGACGGTGGTGACCCGCAGACCGACCGCCTCGACCACCCCGGTCGCCTCACCGAGGTCGACGGTGTCACCGACCCCGTACTGGTCTTCGATCAGCATGAACAGCCCCGCGATCAGATCCTTGACCAGGCTCTGCGCGCCGAAACCCAGGGCGACGCCGGCGATACCCGCGCTGGCCAGCAACGGCGCCAGGTCGAAGCTGAACTCCTTGAGCACCATCAGCAGGGCGATGCCGTAGATGAAGGCGGTGCTCAGGCTGCGTAGCACCGACCCGATCGCCTCGGCGCGCTGCCGGCGTCGCTCGGGGACGAACTCGCCGGGATCGGCGGTGGCGCTCGGGATGCGCTCGCGCAGCGGGCGCAGCATGGTGGGTACGCCGGCGTCGCTGGTGGTCCGCACCAGCCGCCGGATCGTGCGGTGCACCAACCAGCGGGCGGCTATCGCCAGCAGCAGGATCAGGATGATGCGCAGCGGCTTGATGAGGATCCAGTAGCTGCCCTCGGCGAACCACACCGAGCCGGTCAGGTCCCACGCCCATTCGCACAGGCTCAGGCTCTCGGTGAGGCACTCCGGGCTGGGGACGTCGGGCGTCTCGGTCGGGCCCGGGCTGGGCGTCACCGGTACGGGGCTGGGCATGCTGACGGTCACAGTGATTTCGTACCGCAACGGCCCGGCGGACCCGCCGCCGACCCACCGGTCGGCCGCCGCCGGGTGCGGCCGCCGAGGTGTGCCGCCGGCCATGGCGCGGAAAGCCGGGTCAGGTACCCCGGATTAGTGCGTGCATTCCCGGGTCCGATCAGGGACGATTGGCGCAACGGACGTCGGTGATCCGGCCGGCGTCGGCGTGGTGTAGGGCTGTGTCCGGCACCGGTCGGCGGTGGCGAGTGCAGCCGCTTGACCGGGAGGGTGACGCGATGCCTGACATACGACCCACGGTGGGCTCCGGCGCGCTGGTCCTCAACGCCACCTACGAGCCGCTGTGTGTCGTGTCGGTACGCCGAGCCGCGATCCTCGTGCTCTCCGCCAAAGCGGTCTGTGTCGCCGACGGCGAGGGCATCCTGCACAGCGCCCGCAACGCGCTGCCGGTGCCGTCGGTCGTCCGGCTCACCCGGTTCGTCCGGGTTCCGTACCGTACCCACGTCGGCCTGTCCCGACGGGCGATCTTCGCCCGCGACGGCTGGCGGTGCGCCTACTGCCGAGGGCCGGCCGAGACGATCGACCACGTCTTCCCGCGCAGCCGGGGTGGGCGGCACGCCTGGGAGAACGTGGTCGCCGCCTGCGCCAGGTGCAACCACACCAAGGGCGACAAGACCCCGGCCGAGCTGGGTTGGCGGCTGCCCGCACCGCCCACCGCGCCCAAGGGGATCGCGTGGCGGGTGCTCGGCCACCGCGCGCCCGACCCCCGCTGGGCCGACTGGCTGGACCTGCGCGAACCCGAGGCAGCCTGAAGCCGGCGGCGCACTCAGCGCGCCTGCACCAGCGAGGCGAACACGATCACGTTGTCCGCGTAGCCGGTCTGCCCGCCGACCCAGCGGCCACCACAGGTGATCAGCCGGAGCTGGGGCCGGCTGAAGTCGCCGAACACCTCGTCGGCGGGCAGCTTCTCCTTGTCGTACCGGCCGACCCGGTCGACCTCGAAGACCGCCACCGACCCGTCCGAGCGGGTGACCTCGACCCGGTTGCCGGGGCGCAACTCCCGCAGGTGGGCGAAGACGGCCGGGCCGGTGTCGGTGTCGACGTGTCCGACGATGACCGCCGGGCCGTACTGGCCGGGGGTCGGGCCCTGGTCGTACCAGCCCGCCTCCTGGGCGCGGCCCGCCGTCGGGGCGGCGATGCTGCCGTCCGGGGCGACGCCCACGCTGTGCACCGGGGCGTCGAGGTCGATCGCGCCGGCCTCGATGCCGAGCGGCTGGCTCGCCGGCAGCAGTGGGTACTTCTTCGGCGGCGGCGCGAGCCCGGCGATGAAGCGGTCCGGCAGGATGCCCACTCCGGTCAGCCTCTCTACCCCGAGCATAGTGATGATCAACAGCATCAGCGCGCCGACCACCAGCACGGGCAGCCCCGGGCCGGAGTGGAGTTGTCGCCGTACCGATCCGGGGTGGCGTGGCCTCGGCGGCAGCGGCGCGGCCGACGGGTCGGGCGTGGCGACGCTTGCCGAACCCACCTGCGCGGCGACCCGGACCAGCCGGCCCGCCGCCACGGCCACCCGCCGTGGCCAGGCACGCCACCGGGGACGGCCGGTGGTGCGGGGCGAGCCCGGACCCGGTTCCGGCGCGGGTACGCGGGAGCCGATCATGGCGATGGTGAGGTCAGGAGCCGGCCCGGCGTCGGCTGCTGAGAAGTCCGAACGCCACCGCCGCCGCGACCGTCGCCGCCCCGCCGAGCAGCAGCACCGAGCCGGTGCTCCGGCCGGCGGTGCCGCCGCCACCGGTCGCCGGCCCCTTGGTGGGCTGGTTCATGTTCAGCACCGTCAGGGTGGTGCTGGCCGTCTGGCCGTTGTTGCAGCGCAGATGCACCGGATAGTCACCGGCGGCCTTGTTGCCGGGGATCGTGACGTCGCCGGTCAGGAAGCCGTTGTCCGGCCGCAGGAAGACCCGGTTGAACGCGTCGGAGGTCACCTCGGCCTGCCGGTTGTTGGCGTTGTCGCAGCTGGCCCGGATGTGCACCCGGGCACCGGCCTGCACGCTGTTCGGTGTCACCTCGACGAAGGTGTTCTCACCCGCTCGCGCCGGTGCCGCCCCGAACAGGACGAAGGCCGCGATCAGGGCGATGGCGCCGAGTAGTCGGACGATGGCGGACGAAGCGTGGAGCACGCCTGAGCACTGCCGCAGACCCCGCATGATCCTCCCTCCCGGCACCGGTGCACCGGTCCTGCTGGGGCGACCCGCGGGGCTTTCCCGCTGTCCTCGGGGCTAACCGGCGGCGGGGTGTTAAGAAGGGGCCCTTCCTCTACCGGAGGCGTTAACAGGGGGCCCCTCCTTCACCCGGGTCAGGGGGCGCCAGCCGAGGGGGGTGGAGAGCACCATGGTGCTGGAGGGCTGGCCGTACGGGGCGAGCCGGTCGATGACCGCCTCGAACTCGCCGATGGAGCCGGCGGCGACCTTGAGCACACTGCACGCGTCGCCGGTGATCCGGTGGATCTCCAGGATCTCCGGCCAGTCGGGGACGTCCGGGTCGTGCAGGATGCACCGGGAGCCGTAACAGGACATCCGGATCAGCGCGACCACCGCCCGGCCGGCGCGGGCGAGGTCGATGTGGGCGTGGTAGCCGGTGATCACACCGGTCTCCTCCAGCCGGCGTACCCGTTCGGCCACCGCGGGCGGGGAGAGATGCACCCGCCGGGACAGTTCGCTGAACGACAGCCGCGCGTCGGCCTGCAACTCGCGCAGCAGGGCCCAGTCCATCTCGTCCACGCGCCGACCTTACGTCCGGCAGGTAAACCCTGGCCAGCCCTTTGCGTTCGACAGGTCGACCGCCCAGCACGCCGTTGAAGAGGCATTCCATAGCGCCTCCACGACGGGAGATCATGACTGGACGGGAGCCCGGAAGGAGTGGACCGCATGGAGCAGACCGAGCTACGGCCGGCGACCCGGACGGTGGTGCGTCCGGTGACCCCCCGGCAGCGCGCGGCCCGCGCCGCCCGCAACGGCGGCGAGCCGACCCTGGAGTTCACCGAGCGGGTGCCGTACGACGCGTACGTGCAGGCCAGCACGCTGCACCGGCTGCAACAGCCGCTCAGCGACGACCCGGGCGAGATGTCCTTCCTGATGGTCAGCCAGATCATGGAGCTGTACTTCGGGCTGACCTGCCACGAACTGCGGGACGCCGCCCGGCTGCTGCGCGCCGACCGGATCTGGGAGTCACTCGCCCCACTGCGCCGGGCCGCGCTGCACCTGGAGGGACTCAACGCCGCCTGGCGGGGTCTGCGCTGGATGACCCCGGCCGACTTCAACCGCTTCCGCAACCTGCTCGGCGAGGGCTCCGGCTTCCAGTCGGCCATGTACCGCCACCTGGAGTTCCTGCTCGGGCTCCGCGACCCCGCGCTGATCCGGCCGTTCCGCCGGCAAACCGAGGTGCACGCCGAGCTGACCGCCGCCCTGGCCACCCCGAGCCTCTGGGACGAGGTGCTCGCCCTGCTCGCCCGGCACGGCCACGACCTGCCCGCCGAGCTGCTTGGCCGCGACGTGGCAGGCGAGCACGAGGCGCACCCCGCCGTCGAGGCGGCCTGGGCGCGGATCTACGCCGACGCCGGCCCGGACAACCACCTGCGGCTGCTCGGTGAGGCGCTGACCGAGGTGGCCGAGCAGTTCGGCGACTGGCGGCACCACCACATCAAGGCGGTGCAGCGCACCATGGGCGCCAAGGTCGGCAGCGGCGGCTCGGCCGGGTTGGCCTGGCTGCAACGCAGCATGGCCCGGGTGGTCTTCCCGGAACTCTGGTCGGCCCGTACGGCGATGTGAGGCGAACACGATGACGAGCACCGAGAACGAGGCGCACCGCCGCGACGGCGCCGACCCCGGACACCGGCACCTGTTCCACGTGCCGCCGGCCGACGGCGGGCGTTACCCCGAGAGCGCGTACCTGGCCGGCAACTCGCTCGGCCTGCAACCGCGGGCGACCCGCACCGAGCTGCTTGCCGACCTGGACGCCTGGAGCAGGCTCGGGGTGGAGGGCCACCTGGAGGCGGAGCGCCCCTGGCTGCCGTACCACGGGCTGTTGACCGCACCGGCGGCCCGACTGGTCGGCGCCCGGCCGAGCGAGACAGTGGTGATGAACTCGCTCACGGTGAACCTGCACCTGCTGATGGTCAGCTTCTACCGGCCGGCCGGCGAGCGGACCCGGATCGTCATCGAGGACACCGCCTTCCCGTCGGACAGCTACGCCGTCCGCAGCCAGGCCCGGTTCCACGGCCTGGACCCGGACACCACTGTGGTCCGGCTCCGTCCGCGTGACGGTGAGGAGAACCTGCGTACCGAGGACGTCACCGCCTTCCTCGCCGCCGAGGGGCACACCGTCGCGCTGGTGCTGCTCGGCGGGGTCAACTACCTCACCGGCGAGTTGCTGGACATCCCGGCGATCACCGCCGCCGGCCGGGCCGCCGGGGCGGTCGTCGGCTGGGACCTGGCGCACGCGGCGGGCAACGTGCCGCTGTCGCTGCACGACTGGGATGTCGACTTCGCCGCCTGGTGCTCGTACAAGTACCTCAACTCCGGCCCCGGCGCGCTGGCCGGGGTCTTCGTGCACGAGCGGCACCACGGCGACACCGGCCTGCCCCGCTTCGAGGGCTGGTGGAGCACGGCGGCGGACACCCGCTTCGAGATGACTCCGGTGTCCCGACCGCCGGCCACCGTCGAGGCGTGGCAGATCTCCAACCCGCCGATCTTCGCGATGGGTCCGGTCCGCACCTCGCTGGAGCTGTTCGACGCCGTCGGCATGCCCGCGTTGCGGGACCGCAGCCTGCGCCTCACCGGCTACCTGGAACGGCTGCTCGACGAGGTCACCGCCGACCGGCCGCTGACCGTGGTCACCCCACGCGATCCGGCTCGGCGTGGCTGTCAGCTCTCGGTACGTATCGGCACCGGCAACGCCAACGAGCTGACCAAACGGCTGCGGCACGAGCACGGCGTGATCGCCGACGCCCGGGAACCGGACATCGTCAGGTTCGCCCCGGTGCCGCTCTACTCGACGTACCACGACTGCTGGCGGGTCGCCGACGCGCTGGCCGCGACAGTGGAGGCCACCTCATGACCGAGCGGCACGGCGAGATCGCCGTGGTGGGCGCCGGACTGGCCGGCTGCCTGCTCGCCTGCTTCCTGGCCCGCCGGGGTCATCCGGTCGCGCTCTACGAGCGCCGGCCGGACCCCCGCGCCGGTACGCCCGAACGGGGCCGCTCGATCAACCTGGCCCTCTCCGCGCGGGGCCTGGACGCGCTGCGCCGGATCGGGCTGGACACCCAGGTGATGGCGGACGCGCTGCCGATGCGCGGCCGGATGGTGCACCCGGTGCGCGGCGAGCCGGAGTTCCAGTCGTACAGCGTCTCCGGTGACCGGGCGATCAACTCGATCAGCCGGGGCGCGTTGAACAACGCCCTGCTGGCGGCCGCCGCCAAGCTGCCCGGGGTGCGGATCGCCTTCGACCACCGGCTGGTCGGTCTGGACCCGGCCGGCGGCGAGATGACCTTCGAGACCCCGCAGGGCACGGTCACCGCCCACGCCCGGGTGGTCCTCGGCACCGACGGCGCCGGTTCGGCCGTACGCGGCCAACTGCTCGCCCACGGCCTGCTCACCGAGAGCGTCGACTTCCTCGACTACGGCTACAAGGAACTCACCATCCCGCCGCTCGGCGACGACTTCGCGCTCGACCCGGGGGCGCTGCACATCTGGCCGCGCGGCACCTCGATGATGATCGCCCTGCCGAACCCGGACCGCTCCTTCACCTGCACGCTCTTCTGGCCCACCCACGGCACCGCCAGCTTCGCCTCGCTGGGCAGCCCGGCGGCGATCGAGCGGCACTTCGCCCAGCACTACCCGGACCTGCCGTCGCTGGCCCCGAGCCTGGTCGACGACTACCAGCACAACCCGGTGGGCGTGCTCGGCACGGTGCGCTGCGACCCGTGGCAGGTCGACGGGCGGGTCGGCCTGCTCGGCGACGCGGCGCACGCCATCGTGCCGTTCTACGGCCAGGGCGCCAACGCTGCCTTCGAGGACGTGGTGGAGTTGGACCGCTGCCTGGACGAGTGCGCCGACGACTGGGCGGCGGCGCTGCCGCTGTTCCAGCAGCGCCGGCAGGACAATGCCGAGGCGATCGCCCAGATGGCGCTCGCCAACTTCGTGGAGATGCGGGACAAGGTCGCCTCGCCGATCTTCCGGACCCGCAAGAAGATCGAACACGCCCTGGAACGCGCCCTGCCCGACCGGTACGTCTCCCAGTACGAACTGGTCTCGTTCTCCACCGTCCCGTACGCCGAGGTGCGTCGCCGGGTCCGCCGGCAGTACCAGGTGCTCGGTGCGGTGGCGGCCGGTGCGGTGGCGGCGCTGGCCGGCGCGGCGGTGCTGTTCGGGCGCGGGAGGCGCGGATGACGCTCTGGGATCCGAGACTGATGAGCGGGCAGGCACCGGACGGGCCCGGCCTGCTGCGCAACTTCGTCGGCGGCGAGTTCGTCGCGACCGGTACCCGGTTCACCAAACGGTCCCCGGTGACCGGTGAGCCGGTCTTCGAGGTGGTCGAGGCGGACCGCGCCACCGTGGACGACGCGGTGGCCGCCGCCCGCGCGGCGCTGCGCGGTCCGTGGGGGCGGATGGCGGAGCGGGACCGCGCCGAGGTGCTGCGCCGCGTCGCCGACGAGCTGGAACGCCGCTTCGACGACCTGGTCGCCGCCGAGGTCGCCGACACCGGCAAGGCTATCTCCCAGGCCCGTACGCTGGACATCCCGCGTGGGGCGGCCAACTTCCGGGCGTTCGCCGAGATCGTGGCGACCGCGCCCACCGAGTCGTTCACCACTGTCACCCCGACCGGCGGCCGGGCACTCAACTACGCGGTCCGCAAACCGGTGGGCGTGGTCGCGGTGATCGTGCCGTGGAACCTGCCGCTGCTGCTGCTCACCTGGAAGGTCGCCCCGGCGCTGGCCTGCGGCAACGCGGTGGTGGTCAAGCCCAGCGAGGAGACTCCCGCCTCGGCCACGCTGCTCGCCGAGGTGATGGCCGCGGCCGGCGTACCGGCTGGCGTGTTCAACCTGGTGCACGGCTTCGGTCCCGACTCGGCGGGGGAGTTCCTCACCCGGCATCCGGGCGTGGACGCGATCACCTTCACCGGTGAGTCGGCCACCGGCGGGGCGATCATGCGGGCCGCCGCCGACGGGGTCAAGGCGGTCAGCTTCGAGCTGGGCGGCAAGAACGCCGGACTGGTCTTCGCCGACGCCGACCTGGACGCGGCGGTCGCCGGCTCGGTGCGCTCCAGCTTCACCAACGGCGGTCAGGTCTGCCTCTGCACCGAACGGATCTACGTGCAGCAACCGGTCTTCGAGGAGTTCACTGCCCGGCTGGCCAAACGCGCCGACGAGTTGGCGTACGGCTGGCCGGCCGACGAGGCGACGGTGAACATGCCGCTGATCTCGCACGGCCACCGGGACAAGGTGCTCGGCCACTACGACCTGGCCCGCACCGAGGGCGCGCAGGTGCTCGCCGGTGGCGGGACGCCGCGTTTCGGCGACGCCCGCGACGGCGGCGCGTACGTGCAGCCGACCGTGCTGACCGGGCTCGGCCCGGACGCCCGCACCAACCGTGAGGAGATCTTCGGACCGGTGGTGCACGTGGCGCCCTTCGACACCGAGGACGAGGCGTACGCGCTCGCCAACGGCACCGAGTACGGCCTGGCGGCGACGGTCTGGACCCGCGACGTGGGCCGGGCGCACCGGGCCGGCGCGCGGCTGGACGCCGGCATCGTCTGGGTGAACACCTGGTTCCTGCGCGACCTGCGCACCCCGTTCGGCGGGGTGAAAGCCTCAGGCATCGGCCGCGAGGGCGGCGTGCACTCGCTGGATTTCTACTCCGAACTCACGAACGTCTGCGTGGACCTGACATGAGTGATCTTGAGACCGCGGCCGACGAACTGGCCGAGGCCCGGCGCAGCGGCAAGCCCTGCCCGCCGCTGCGCGGACGGCTGCTGCCGGAGGGGGACGTCGAGGCCGCGTACCGGGTGCAGCAGCGCCAGGTCGGGGAGTGGCTGGCCGCCGGGCAGCGCCGGGTGGGCGCGAAGATCGGCCTGACCTCCCGGGTGGTGCAGGAGAACTTCGGTGTGTACGAGCCGGACTTCGGCGTACTCACCGACGCGATGGCGGTGCCCGACGGCGCCGAGGTGGCGATCGGCCGGCTGCTGCAACCCCGGGTGGAGGCGGAGGTCGCCTTCGTGCTCGGCACCGACCTGCCCGACGGCCGGCTCACCACCGCCCACCTGCTGCGCGCCGTGGACCACCTGCTGCCGGCCATCGAGATCGTCGACTCGCGGGTCGCCGGCTGGGACATCTCCATAGTGGACACCGTGGCGGACAACGCCTCCAGCGGACTCTTCGTGCTCGGCACCACGCCGCGCCGACCCGGCGACGTGGACCTGCGGCTCTGCGGGATGGTCCTCGAACACGCCGGCGAGCCGGTGTCGGTGGGTGCCGGCGCGGCCTGCCTCGGCAACCCGCTGCACGCGCTGGCCTGGCTGGCCGACACCATGGCCCGCGCCGGTGACCCGCTGCGCGCCGGCGACGTGGTGCTCTCCGGTGCGCTCGGCCCGATGGTCCCGGTCACGCCCGGTGCGGCGTACGAGGCGCGGATCTCCGGTCTCGGTTCGGTCCGGACCTGTTTCTCCAGGGAGGCTTCATGAGCGTCGGTGTGGCGGTGCTCGGGTCGGGCAACATCGGCACCGACCTGATGATCAAGGTGCTCCGGCTGAGCAGTGCCGCTGACGGGTCGCGACTGCGGGACTCCGCTTCGCTGGGTTCCTCGCGCTTCCCGGCGAGTCTGCGGATGGTGGCGATGGCCGGCATCGACCCGGCCTCCGACGGCCTCGCGCGGGCCCGCCGGCTCGGCGTGGCCACCACCGCGCAGGGCGTCGACGGCCTGGTGGCGATGCCCGAGTTCGCCGACGTCGGGCTGGTCTTCGACGCCACCTCGGCCGGCGCGCACCGGCACCACGACGCGGTGCTGCGCGCCCACGGCCGCACGGTGGTCGACCTGACCCCGGCCGCGCTCGGCCCGTACGTGGTGCCGCCGGTCAACCTCGACGAACACCTGAGCGAGCCGAACGTCAACATGGTCACCTGCGGCGGTCAGGCCACGGTGCCGATCGTCGCCGCGGTGCGCCGGATCACCCCGGTGGCGTACGGCGAGATCGTCGCCTCGATCGCCTCCCGTTCGGCCGGTCCGGGCACCCGGGCCAACATCGACGAGTTCACCGAGACCACGGCGCGGGCGATCGAGGTGGTCGGCGGCGCCGAACGCGGCAAGGCGATCATCGTGCTGAACCCGGCCGAGCCGCCGCTGCTGATGCGCGACACCGTCTACTGTCTCTGCCCCGATCCGGACACCGACCGGGCCGCCATCGCCGACTCGGTCGCCGCGATGGTCGCCGACGTGCAGGAGTACGTCCCCGGCTACCGCCTCAAGCAGGACGTGCAGTTCGACCGGGTCGACACGTACGTGCCGGCGCTCGGCCGGCACCTGACCGGACTTCAGGTCTCGGTCTTCCTGGAGGTCGCCGGCGCCGGGCACTACCTGCCCGCGTACGCCGGGAACCTGGACATCATGACCTCGGCCGCGCTGCGCACCGCCGAACGGCTGGTCGCCCTCCGGAAGGTGGCGCTGACGTGAACGAGCTGTACATCCAGGACGTGACGCTGCGCGACGGCATGCACGCCATCGGCCACCGCTACACCGTCGACCAGGTCCGCACCATCGCCGCCGCGCTGGACGCCGCCGGGGTGGCCGCGATCGAGGTGGCGCACGGCGACGGGCTCGCCGGCTCCAGCGTCAACTACGGCCACGGCGCGGCCAGCGACGCCGAGTGGATCTCGGCGGCAGCCGAGGTGCTGACCACCGCCAAGCTGACCACCCTGCTGCTGCCCGGCATCGGCACCATCGCCGACCTGAAGGCGGCGAAGGCGCTCGGGGTGACGAGCGTGCGGATCGCCACCCACTGCACCGAGGCCGACATCTCCGCCCAGCACATCTCCTGGGCCCGGGAGAACGGCATGGACGTCTCCGGTTTCCTGATGATGTCGCACCTGAACGACCCGGCCGGGCTGGCCGGCCAGGCCAAGCTGATGGAGTCGTACGGGGCGCACTGCGTCTACGTCACCGACTCCGGCGGCCGGCTGCTGATGTCCGACGTGGCGCAGCGGATCGACGCGTACCGGCAGGTCCTCGAACCGACCACGCAGATCGGCATCCACGCCCACCACAACCTCTCGCTCGGGGTGGCGAACAGCGTGCTGGCCGTCGAACATGGCCGGATCGCCGGTGCCGGCCCGATCGGGTCGCCGTCCGGTCGTACCGTCCGGGTGGACGCCTCGCTGGCCGGCATGGGCGCCGGGGCCGGCAACGCCCCGCTGGAGGTCTTCGTCGCGGTCGCCGAACTGCACGGCTGGCAGCACGGCTGCGACGTGTTCGCGCTGATGGACGCGGCCGACGACCTGGTCCGCCCGCTCCAGGACCGGCCGGTCCAGGTGGACCGGGAGACCCTCTCCCTCGGGTACGCAGGCGTCTACTCCAGCTTCCTGCGGCACGCCGAACGAGCCTCGGCCCGCTACGGCGTGGACGTCCGTTCGATCCTGGTGGAGTTGGGCCGCCGCCGGATGGTCGGCGGCCAGGAGGACATGATCGTCGACGTGGCGCTGGACATGGCCGGCGGCAAGGGGGAGTCGTGACCGGGTTGGACATCGCGGGCATCGCGCAGCGGTTGGGGCGGGCGGCCGACGAGGCCGCCGCGATCCCGCAGGTCGCCGCCGAGGTCGGCCTCGACGTGGACACCGCGTACGCGGTGCAGGACGCGCTGGTGCGCCGCCGGCTCGACCGCGGCGAGCGGCTGGTCGGGATGAAGCTGGGGCTGACCAGCCGGGCGAAGATGGCCCAGGTCGGAGTGGACGAGGTGATCTGGGGTCGGCTCACCGACGCGATGCGGGTGCCCGACGGCGGCACCGTCGACGTGGCCGACTTCATCCATCCCCGGGTCGAGCCCGAGGTGGCGTTCCTGCTGGACCGGCTCCCCGAACCGGGCGAACCGGTAGGTGCCTTCACCGACGCGGTCCGCGCGGTCGCGCCGGCCATCGAGCTGATCGATTCCCGGTACGCCAACTTCACCTTCTCCCTGCCGGACGTGATCGCCGACAACACCTCGGCCGCCGCGTACGCGATCGGGCCGTGGTCGGCGGTGCCGGACGGGCTGGACAACCTCGGCGTGCTGCTGGAGATCGACGGCCGGGTGGCGCAGGTCGGCTCCACCGCGGCCATCCTCGGCGATCCGCGCCGGGCGCTCGACGAGGGCGTCCGGTTGGCCGGTCGGTACGGCGTGCGGCTGCGCGAGGGCTGGGTGTTCCTGGCCGGCGCCGCCACCGCCGCGGTGCCGCTGCGCCGTGGCGCACAGGTCCGGGCCGTGGTGGAGAAGCTCGGCACCGCCTCGCTGAAGGCCGCGTCGTGAGTGGTGGCGGGGCACGGGTGGTGGC
>NZ_POTX01000116.1 GCF_003236305.1 Micromonospora endophytica
GGCGGGGTCCAGGAGAAGCGGGCCGGGCGACGCTCGTGGAAGGCGGCCACGCCTTCCCGGGCGTCGCCACTGTCCCGCATCTGCCGCTGCCACCAGGCGATGCGGTCGTCGTCCGCCCGGCCGTCGACGATCTCCTTCGCGGCCACCAGGCTGAGCTGCGACCGCTGCGCGATCGTACGGGTCAGCGCGTCGATGCGGTCGGCCAACTCGGCACCAGGCAGCACCTCGTCGACCAGGCCGACGCGCAGCGCCCGCTCGGCGTCGACCAGGTCGCCGGTGAAGAGCAGATGCTTGGCCGCCGCCGGGCCGATCAGCCGGGCCAGCCGGCGGGTGGTGGGCGCCGGGTAGATCAGGCCGAGCCGGGCCGGTGGTACGCCGAAGCGCGCGTCCTGCGCGGCGATCCGCAGGTCACAGGCGACGGCGAGTTGGCAGCCACCACCGACACAGGCACCCCGGACGGCGGCCACCGTCGGTTTGGCGAAGGCGGCCAGCCGCTCCTCGGCCGCCACCGCGATGCCGAGGTCACCGGTGAGCAACTCGTCCAGGCCGCCGAGGTCGGCGCCGGCGCAGAAGGTGCCGTCGGCGCCGGTGAGCACGAGTGTACGTACGACCGGATCGGCCTCCAGCCCGTCGAGCAGCACCGGCAGGTGCCGCCACATGGCCGGCGTCATCGCGTTGCGTCGGTCCGGGTTGCGGATCACCACAGTGGCGACCGACCCCGTCACCTCGACGACCAGTTCCGCCACCGCCACCGTCCCTCCGCCGCCGGCGCGCGACCGGCACTGGCCGCGAGGCTAGCCTGCGGCCTCCGTTGCGGGCCCCGGCAGGGCCACACACCCACACGGGGCGGGCCTCGTTTCGCCGTCGCCCGCCCGGTGTGCCGTGCGTGATACGGATGGAGCCCCCGGCCGGGATCGAACCGGCGACATCCCGCTTACAAGGCGGGTGCTCTGGCCAGCTGAGCTACAGGGGCGCTGTGCCGTGGTCAGCATAGCGACCGACGTCCGCTTTTCCCGCTCGGCAGGGGTCCCGAGCACGGGAAACGTCAACATCCCGACCTGCGGGCGTCGATTCGTGCTCGACCGTGCCCGAGTGACCGGTATGCGAATGCTTCCGATCCCGTCTACGGTCCCGCATCTTGGCAGCAACGCGAAAGCCGTTTACGGTGCAGTGACACGGATGACATGGGCTGGTCCCCTGGCGGCCGTGGCGCCGGCACGGCAACCGTGCCGGTCGCTCCTTCACTCGGATCGTCCGGCACGTTCCTGCCGGTGAAAGGAAGCGTCTCCCCTCATGGCTACGGTCACCTACGCGAAGGCGTCCCGGATCTACCCGGGCACCGAACGCCCCGCGGTCAACCAGCTCGACCTTCAGATCGGCGATGGCGAGTTCCTCGTCCTGGTCGGCCCCTCCGGTTGTGGTAAGTCCACCAGCCTGCGCATGCTCGCCGGCCTGGAGGACGTCGACGACGGCGCGATCTACATCGACGACCGGGACGTCACCCACCTGCCGCCGAAGGCCCGCGACATCGCGATGGTCTTCCAGAACTACGCCCTCTACCCGCACATGACGGTGTACGAGAACATGGCGTTCGCGCTCAAGCTGCGCAAGACCTCCAAGTCGGAGATCGACAGGCGGGTCAAGGAGGCGGCGGCGCTGCTCCAGTTGGAGGAGTACCTCAGCCGCAAGCCCAAGGCGCTCTCCGGTGGTCAGCGCCAGCGGGTCGCGATGGGTCGGGCCATCGTCCGGGAGCCCCAGGTCTTCCTGATGGACGAGCCGCTGTCGAACCTCGACGCCAAGCTCCGGGTGCAGACCCGTACCCAGATCGCCTCGCTCCAGGCCAAGCTCGGCGTCACCACCGTCTACGTGACCCACGACCAGGTCGAGGCCATGACCATGGGTCACCGGGTGGCGGTCATGCTCGACGGTGTGCTCCAGCAGGTGGACACCCCGCGGGCGCTCTACGACACCCCGGCCAACGTCTTCGTCGCCGGCTTCATGGGCTCGCCCGCCATGAACATCAAGACCGTGCCGCTCACCGAGCAGGGCGCGGCCTTCGCCGAGTTGTTGGTTCCGCTGACCCGGGAGCAGGCCGAGGCGGCCCGCGCCGAGGGCGGCGACGGCAAGGTTACCGTCGGCTTCCGTCCGGAGGACTGCGACATCGTCAGCCAGAGCGAGGGCGGCATGCCGGTCGTCGTCGAGCTGGTCGAGGACCTCGGCTCGGACGCCAACGTCTACGGTCACGCCGCGCTGGACGGCGCCTCCGAGCGGTTCGTGGTGCGGACCGACCGGCAGCACAGCCCGAACATGGGCGACACGATTTTCGTGAAGCCGCGTACCGGCCGCAGCCACGTCTTCCACGCCGCCACCGGGCAGCGCATCTGACGTAGCAACGACAGCAGGGGCGGGCTTGCGGGCCCGCCCCTGCTGTGTGTCGTCTGCTGCCCGGTCTCAGCCCTCGACGGCCCGGCGGCGGGCCACCTCGGCGAGGGTGACCGCGGCGGCCACGCTCGCGTTCAGCGACTCCACCTCGGAGATCATCGGGATGCTGACGGTCAGGTCACAGGTCTGCCCGACCAGCCGGGACATGCCCCGCCCCTCCGAGCCGACCACCACGACCAGCGGGCCGACCGCGGCCTCCAGGTCGTACAGGTCGGTTTCGCCGTCGGCGTCCAGACCGACCACCACGAACCCGGCGTCCTGGCACGCCTTCAACGACCGGGTCAGGTTGGTGACCTGCGCCACCGGCACCCGGGCCGCCGCACCGGCGCTGGTCCGCCAGGCCGTCGCGGTGATCCCGGCCGCCCGCCGCTCCGGTACGAAGACGCCCTGCGCGCCGAAGGCGGCGGCCGAACGGATCACCGCGCCGAGGTTACGCGGGTCGGTGACCCCGTCCAGGGCCACCAGCAGCGGCGCCGGCTGCTCCAACGCGGCGGCGACCAGATCCTCGAAGGGCTCGTACGCGAACGGCGGCACCTGGAGGCCGATCCCCTGGTGCAGCACGCCCCCGGTCATCCGGTCCAGCTCGGCGCGGCTGACCTCAAGGATCGCGATGCCCCGATCGGCCGCGGTGCGGACGGTCTCGTTCACCCGGTCGTCGATGTCGATGCCCTGGGCGAGGTAGAGCGCGGTGGCCGGCACCTGGGCCCGCAGCGCCTCCAGCACCGGGTTGCGCCCGACCAGCAGCTCCGGAGTGTCCTTACCCGGGTGGGACTTGCGACCCGGCGCGACCCGGGGGCCGCCCCGGCCGGTGGGCTGCTTGCCCCGGCCGGTTGACTTGGTCGCGGTCGTACCCCGGCCGCCGCCCCTGCCCCAGGTGGTGTCCTTGGTGCCGGGCTTGCCGATCTTCGGGACGCGCCCCTCCTCGGCCGCCGCCCGGCGCTCCTTCTCCTGTTTCCAGGCGGTGCGCTGCGGCAGCTTCTCCGTGCCGGAGTACCCCTTGTGCCAGGGACGTTCATCGGCCGGCAAGGTCCGCCCACGCCCGGCGAGGGAGTCCCGGTTCTTGCCGCCGGAGCCCTTCCGGGCCCCCGCCTTCGACGTCGTCATTCGGCCACGGCGCTGCGAATTGCCGGCCATCAGTCCTGCTCTCCAATAGTCCAACGCGGGCCCTGGGGGGTGTCCTCGACCACTACACCGGCCCGCTTGAGCTGGTCCCGCAGCGCATCGGCGGCGGCCCAGTCCTTGCGGACGCGGGCCTGCGCGCGCTGTTCGAGGGCCAGGGCGACCAGGGAGTCCACCACATCGCGGAGGTCACTCGCCCGGGCCCCACCGGTCCACGCCGGGTCGAGGGGGTCAACGCCGAGGATATCCAGCATCGCGCGCACGCTGCCGAGCGCCGTGCGTACGGTCACATCGTCCCCGTCGGCCAGGGCGTTGTTGCCGTCCCGCACCACCTCGTGCAACACCGCCAGCGCGGCCGAGGTGTTCAGGTCATCGTCCATCGCGGCGGCGAACCCGGCCGGCAGCTCACCGAGCTGACCGGCGCCCACCCGCTCGGCGGCCCGCTGCACGAAACCCTCGATCCGCCGGTACGCGACGGCCTCGGCGCGCAGCGCGTCCTCGGAGTAGTCGATCCGGGCGCGGTAGTGCGCGGCGACGTAGTAGTAGCGCAGCTCGACCGGGCGCACCCCGAGCCCGGCGACGTAGGCCAGGTCCAGGGTGTTCCCCAGCGACTTGCCCATCTTGGTGCCGCCGATGCCGAGCAGGCCGTGGTGCACCCAGTACCGGGCAAAGGGCAGGTCGGCGGCCTGGGACTGGGCCAGCTCGTTCTCGTGGTGCGGAAAGATCAGGTCGAGCCCGCCGCCGTGGATGTCGAACTCGGCACCGAGATAGCGCCAGCACATCGCCGAGCACTCGATGTGCCAACCGGGACGGCCCCGCCCCCACGGCGACGGCCAGTAGGCGTCCGCCGGCTCATCCGGCTTCGCGCCCTTCCAGAGCGCGAAGTCCCGCGGGTCGCGCTTGCCGCGCTCCGGGGCGCAGTCGGCGGACTGCATGTCGTCCGGTGACTGGTTCGACAGCGCACCGTACGCCGGCCACGAGCGCACATCGAAGTACACGTCGCCGGAGCCGTCGCCAGCCGGGTACGCGTGCCCCCGCTCGATCAACTGCGCGATCAGCTCGTGCATCTCGGGGATGTGCCCGGTGGCCCGGGGCTCGTAGGTCGGCGGCAGCACGCCCAGCGCCCGGTACGCCTCGGCGAGCTTCAGCTCGTTGGCGTACGCGATCGACCAGAACGGCTTTCCCTGCTCCTGCGCCTTGACGAGGATCTTGTCGTCGATGTCGGTGAGGTTGCGGACGAAGGTGACCTCGTAGCCGGCTGCCAGCAGCCAGCGCCGCAACACGTCGTAACTGACGCCGGAGCGGAGATGGCCGATGTGCGGCGGTGCCTGGAGGGTGAGACCACACAGGTAGACCCCCACCTTGCCGGCTTCCCGCGGGACGAAGTCCCGCACCGATCGGGTGGCGGTGTCATACAGGCGTAGCGTCACCTTACAAGGGTAGCCCTCCGTCGTTTTCCCGGTCTGCCGGAGCCGGGCCGTACGCTGCTGACCGTGGAGACGGCGCAGACGTTGGACCGGGGCCTGCGGTTGTTGCACCTGGTGGCCGAGACGCCAGGTGGACTGACCGTCACCGAGGCGGCGACCCGGTTGGGCATCGGCCGGGCGGCGGTCTACCGGCTGGTCGCCCCGCTGGCCGAGCACGGGCTGCTGCGCCGGGACACCGCCGGCCGGCTGCGCCTCGGCGCCGGCGTGCTGCAGCTGGCGAGGCAGGCCCAGCCGCTGCTCGCCGAGGGGGCACTGCCCGCGCTGCGGCGGCTCGCCGAGCAGGCCGGGGCCACCGCCCACCTCACCGTGGTCGAGGGAGGCGAGGGGGTCGCGCTGGCGGTGGTCGAGCCGAGTTGGACGTCGTTCCACGTGGCGTACCGGACCGGAGCCCGGCACCCGCTGGAACGCGGCGCGGCGGGACAGGCCATCCTGGCCGGTCGGACCGGTGCCGCCGGCCCGGTCAACACCGTCGGCGAACTGCAACCCGGTGCGTACGGCGTGGCCGCCCCGGTGCTCGGGGTGCCGGGCCTGGAGGCCAGCGTCGGAGTGGTGGCCCTGGCCCCGCTGGACGCCGAGACCGTAGGCGCCCAGGTGCTCGCCGCCGCCACCGCCATCGCCACCGCCCTACGCTGACCAGCCCCGCCAAACGGCGCGGCCCGCCAAACGGCGCAGCCCGCCAAACGGCGCAGCTTCCCGAGTTGCGGCATCTCGTGCCCTAAAGCTCGACTGATCGCCCTAGATGCCGCAACCCGGAAACGGCACCCACGGCGGGCGGGTCGGGGGTGTGGCATAGCACATCGGATGATGGGTGGGAGCGTTATCCACAGGGGATGGGGGAGCGACCGACCGGGGTTATCCACAGGGGCTGCCGGATCGGCAGCATCACGGCCAGGCTTCTTCTATGCCAGTTCAAGCACACCGACCGGAAGCCCTGGCATGGCAGGTCTTCCGCGGCTCGGACGCCGTTCGCCGGGGTCTGCTCACCATCCATCAGCTCCGCAACTCCGCCTGGGTGCGACTTCGACGGGACATCTACGCTGACGCCCGACTCGAGCGCGACCACGAGTTGGTCTGTCGCGCCGTGGCGCTTCAGCTGCCGGCTGATGCGGCCATCGCCGGCCCGTCAGCGGCGTACCTGCACGGTGTCGAGCATGCGGCCGGTTTCACTGAACCTGTCCATGTCCTGGCACCAACGTCGGCTGGCCTGCGCAGCCAGCGCGGTCTTCGGGTACACACGATGGCCCGGGACGAGTTGGCCAGACTCGCCCGCCGGGGCAGTCCACCCCGCACCAGCCCGACCCGGGTGGCCTGGGAGAGTGCCGTCTGGCTGGAGCCGACCCACGCGATCGGAATAATCGACTCCCTGCTCGGCCGGAATCTCACTAGCCGTTCGGCGCTCGCCGAGATCGCCGAGGCGTGCGGCAGTCGGCCCGGCATGCGTCGGGCACGTTGGCTGTTTGACCTCGCCGAACCGGCGGCTCAGTCGCCAACCGAGTCGCAGTTGCGCATCCGGCTGGTGCTGGCTGGGCTGCCGCGCCCCGTGGTCCGGCATCCGGTGCAGGTGTCGCGCGGGTTGATCCTGCATCCCGACCTCGCCTGGCCCGAGTTCCGTGTCGCGGTCGAGTATGACGGTCGCTGGCACTCGGATCACGAGCAGTTGCACCGGGACCGGAAGCGGCTCAACCAACTCGTCGGCGCGGGCTGGCTTGTCCTGCACGTCACCAGTCGCCGCCTGCACCGGGACTTTCCAGCGATCGTCCGCGAAGTTCGATCAGCCCTGCTCGACCGTGGCTGGCAGCGGTGACATCGACACGACCGCGACCTGCGGCTGTTCGGAGCAGCCGCGACGGGGCGGCACTGTCAGCCGTCGTCCCGCTGGCCCGTCACGATGGCGAGCGGCCCGGCCGGGCAGAACCGGCCGGGCCACTGACGCGCCCTCGATTATCAGCGGGACTTAAGTGGGGTGGTCACCGCCGCGTACGCGTCGATGATGCCGTGCCCGTAGAAGCCGTTGAAGTCGGTCGAGCCGGCGCAGTAGGCGTCGAACTCGGCCGGCCGGCCCTCGTTGGCGTAGCTGACCAGGCGCGGCTCCGGGCAGGCCCGTTCGGCAGCCGTCCGGTAGAGGTGCCGCTCGACCAGGTCGGGGGCCAGACCGAAGCCGCCCCGGCCCTGCGCCTTGCCGTGCCTGCTCACGATGAGCGCGGCCACGCCGGAGGCGTGCGGGGCCGCCATCGAGGTGCCCTGGAGGTACGTGAAGTACCCGCACCCGCCGTTGGCCTTGCACTCCTTGAACACGAAGGTCTCGGCGCCCGGGACGATGTTGCCGTCCTCGTCGACAGTGCCCTCCTCCTGGAGGACCTTCTTCGGGTACGTGGACAGGATCATGTTGGCGTCGGTGCGGAACGTGTCGGTGCCGAACCCGTCCCGGAACCAGCCACCGGGCGCGGCGACGGCAGCCTGTTCCGTACCGTAGTTGGAGTAGTCGGCCTTCTTGCCGGACGGCCCGACGGCGGCGACGCTTATCACGTGCGGCCCCTCGGTGGGCAGGTTCCAACAGCTGTTGTTGTCGATCTCCCGCGGGTACGGTGCGACGTCACCGTAGTTGGGGCTGGAGACGTCGGTACGCGGGTCGCCCAGGTCCTCGTGGTTGTTGCCGAGCGCGCCGACCAGGGTGACGCCCCGGTTGTGGGCGAAGGTCAGCGCCCGCTTCATGGCCCGGATGGTGGCGCGCTGCGCGGCCTGGGCCTCGGCCGAGTCGGCCGGGTTCGCGGTGCAGTTGTACAGCCACGGGTCGACGTAGAAGGACATGTTGACCACGTCCAGGCCGGACCTGCCGGCGTGCAGCAGTGCGTTGACCACCGGGTTGAGGAAGAAGTAGCCGGAGTCCTGCCCACCCTTGAGGTTGACCAGCGACACCTTCGGGGCGACCCCGGAGAGGCCGTAGCCGTTGGCGGCGGCGCCGATGGTGCCGGCGACGTGCGTGCCGTGCCCACCGTCGTCGGTGCCGGCCGGATCGAGACAGCTCGCCACCTCGCACGGCCCGTCGATCTCCGGGATGTCCGGCGCGAAGTTGCGCGACAGCGCCCAGTTGAAATTGGGGGCGATGTCGGGGTGGCTGGCGTCGACGCCGGTGTCGAGCACGCCGACGGTGACCCGACGATCTCCGGGCTCGACCTTGCGGGCCTGGTCGGCGCGGATCATCGCCAGGCCCCAGAGCTTGTCGTCAAGCGGGTCCAGCTTCGCCGGCTTCTTCCCCGGCTTACCGGCGCCCTTGGCGGCCGCCGCGGCCAACAGGTGTTCCTGCTCGATCCGGTCCATCCTGGGCTTGCGGCCGATGGCCTGCTGCTCGGCGGCACCGATCAGGGTCTCGGCAGCGGTCGCCCGCGCCTGGAAGTCGGCCCGGTCGCTCGTCACCTGGTACACGCCGACCTCGTCGGTCCGGGACACCACGGTCCCGCCGGCCGACCTGATCGCGGCGATCGCCGTGTCGGGGGCGACGCCGTCCTCGGCGACCACGGTGAAGGTCCTGATGCTCGCCGGTTCGGCGCTGGCCGGCACCCCCGTGCCCGTCACCGTGAGTGCCAGTGTCGCCGCGGTTGCGACCACACCGGCGGTGAAGCGCTTGCTCACCACATCGAATCCTCTCGTTGAGGTATGTGGCGTCATCAGACATCAACACCCGATCTTTCGCCAGCCTGCCGCCGGATAGACGACGGAAGATCCGCTTCGCCGGAAAGGCCGGTCGGCGCGGCCGGCGGTTCCTCCGGCGCACGCAGCTCGTCGAGGCGGACCAGGGCCACCCCGGCCACGATCAGTGCCCCGCCGAGCAACTGCACCGTCGTCGGCAGCTCGCCCAGCACCAGCCAGGCGATCAGCACCGCGAACATCACCTCGGTCAGCCCGACAAAGGAGGCCAGTCGGGCGCCCAGGATGCGCGTCGCGGCAACCCCGGCCAGGTAGGCGACCACCGCCGCCACCAGCGCGAGACCGACGATCGGGACCAGCCAGCTGGTGCGTTGCCCGGCGAAGTCCACCGCACCGAAAGCGGCGCGCAGCGGCAGCGCTCCGGTCAGCCCGAGCAGCAGCAGGGCACCCGCACCGACGGCCATTCCGCCGCTGGCCATCACTATCGACGGCAGTGCGGCATCGATCCGGCCGGCGAGCACGAAGTAGCCAGCGAGCCCGACCGCGGCGCCCAGCCCCCAGAGCACGCCGACCGGGTCGAGTCGACCGGCGCCAGTCAGGTCGAGCACGAATACCAGGCCGGCCAGGGCCGCGAACGAGCCGGCCACGGTCAGCCGGCGAGGGCGATGCCCTTGCACCAGCCAGGTCCAGCCGACGACCAGGATGATGCCGAGGTACTCCAGCAGCAACGCTACGCCCACCGGCAGGTAGCGCACGGCGTTGAAGAAGCACACCTGGGCGAGCGCGACGCCGAGCAGCCCGAAGACGCCGATCGAGGCGAGGTTCCGGCGCAGCACCGGCCACCTGCCCCGCAGTACCAGCAGCGCGGGTAGCAACAGCACCAGCGCCGCGATACCGACCCGCGCAACGACCACCGCCTCGGCCGACCAGCCGGCCTCGATCAGGGAGCGGGCGAAGGTGCCCGAGGTGGCGAAGGTGACCGCAGAGAGCAGAGCCAGGGTGAGACCGACACCAGCGGCAGGGGGTTGGCGCATCGGACTCTCCTTGGCACGACCGGCCGCCATGGGCAAACTAGAGTTACACCGATGACGCTAGAGCGGGGTCACGACAGGAGTCAAGTTGCTTTTCGCCCATGACACCGAATGTGCGCTGACCGCCGCCGCCGCCCTGGTCAACACCGACGGCCGGGAGGGTGAGGGGCTACCGGACGTCGCCGCATTGGATGCCTTCTTCGCCGCCCACTCCTACAGCGGGCGGCACGAGCACACCAAAACCGAACTGCAAGCGGTACGCGCACTGCGCCCCCGACTCCGCCGGATCTGGCACACCGAAGTCGACGAGATCGTCTCGATCGTCAACGGCCTGCTCCGGGAACATCGCGCCCTGCCGCAGCTGATCATGCACGACGACGAGCCGTACCACCTGCATGCCGTGCCCCGGGACGCCCCGCTGGCCACCAGAATGGCGGTCGAGGCGGCGATGGCGTTCGCGGACGTGGTCCGCAGCGGCGAGCTACGCCGACTGCGCAGCTGCGAGCACCCCGACTGCGACAACGTGCTTGTCGACCTGTCGAAGAACCGGTCCCGGCGCTTCTGCGAGGCCGGCTGCGGCAACCGCGCCGCGGTCAGCGCCTACCGCGCCCGCAAAGCCGCCGCCCTGCACCCCTGACAGCGCGAAACACCACCCCCGTTGATCATGAGGTTAACGGCGAAGTTGATCTACCCAGCTGCCGCCAACCTCATGATCAACAAGGTGGAGGCGGGGGGCGGATACTCCTCGGCGGACAGCGGCACCACGTGCAGCCGAACCGAGGGATGGTCCGTTGCGATCCTGATCAGGTGTTGCGTCTGGTCGAGAATCACCTTCCGACCGCCGACCCGCCGCCGCAGCGGGGACTCGTCGAGCACGATCACTGCTCGCGGTGGATGTTCCTGACATAGGACAGCCTGGCTAGCCATCCGGTCGGCCAAGCGTTCCTCGCGCTCCACTTGGCTCAACGAATCATCAGCCTCGAAGATCGCGCGGGCGTAGGGCTCGGTCTGGAGCAGACCCCGGACGACGGCCCGGATCCAGCCGCGCTCTTCGCGCGCTTCCTAGCCTGGGTGCCGCACCGGCTCGCTAGAAGCGGTCCATGATCAACTCCAGTTGCGGCATCTTGCGGCAACCCAGACAGCAGAACCCACGGGATGCCGCAACTTGAGTTGATCAAGCCGGATCGCCCCGATCCGGATCGCCCCGATCCGGCCGGGACCCGGTCCGGTCCTGAGCTAGACAAGGCCACTCGGATCCGGGCCACAGCCGCTCGGCCGAGTCAGGGGTGGGTCATCCTGAGCAGGTCGAGAGCTTCCTCAAGTTGGGTCTCGGAGAGTTTGCCGGAGTCGACGTGGCCACGGGCGATGACCACCTCCTTGATGGAGATCTGCTTGGCCAGCGCCTCCTTGGCGATCGAGGCGGCCTCGTCGTACCCGAGATAGCGGTTGAGCGGGGTGACGATGGAGGGGGAGCCTTCGGCGTACGCCAGGCAGACCTCGGCGTCCGCGACCAGGCCGACCACGCAGCGGTCGGCCAGCAGGCGGCTCGACGCGGCGAGCAGCCGGATCGACTCCAGCAGGTTGCGGCCCATCACGGGCAGCATCACGTTGAGTTCGAAGTCGCCCTGCGAGCCGGCGAAGGCCACTGTCGCGTCGTTGCCGATCACCTGCGCGCAGACCTGCCGGACGGCCTCGCAGACCACCGGGTTGACCTTCCCCGGCATGATCGACGAGCCCGGCTGTAGGTCAGGGATGCGCAGCTCGCGCAGGCCGGCGCGGGGGCCGGAACCCATCCAGCGGATGTCATTGGCGATCTTGTAGAGCCCCACCGCGACCGTACGCGCCTGCCCCGAGGCTTCCACGAGCGCATCACGCGCGCCCTGGGCCTCGAAGTGGTTGCGCGCCTCGGTCAGCGGCAGGCCGGTGGAGTCGCGCAGCTTGTCGATCACGCGCGCGGCGAATCCGAGCGGCGTGTTGATCCCGGTGCCGACCGCCGTGCCGCCCAACGGCAGTTCGGCCAGCCGGGGCAGCACCCCCTCGACCCGCTCGATGCCGTAACGGACCTGGGCGGCGTAGCCGCCGAACTCCTGCCCGAGGGTGACCGGCGTGGCGTCCATCAGGTGGGTACGCCCGGCCTTCACCACCGTCTCGAACTCTGCGGCCTTCGCCTCCAGCGCACCCGCCAGGTAGTCCAGCGCGGGCAGCAGATCCCGGGTGACCGCCTCGGTGGCCGCCAGATGGATCGAGGAGGGAAAGACGTCGTTGCTGGACTGCGAGGCGTTGACGTCGTCGTTGGGGTGCACGTCCCGGCCCAACTCCCGGCCAGCGAGGGTGGCGATCACCTCGTTGGTGTTCATGTTCGACGAGGTGCCGGAGCCGGTCTGGAACACGTCGATCGGGAACTGGTCGTCATAACCGCCGTCGGCCACGTGCGCGGCGGCGGCGGCGATCGCCGCGGCGACGTTCGGATCGATCACGCCCAGGTCACCGTTGACCTCGGCGGCCGCGCCCTTGATCTGCGCGAGTGCCCGGATCTGGGCGGGCTCGATGCCCCGCCCGGAGATCGGGAAGTTCTGCACCGCCCGCTGGGTCTGTGCCCGCCACAGCGCCTCGGCGGGCACTTCCACCTCGCCCATCGAGTCGCGTTCGATCCGGTAGCCCGTCGCCTCTGGAGTCGTCACGCGTACCATCCTGCCGCGCCCGGCGGGGACGTGCAGATGTTCGCCCCAGCCGCTCACTCCCAGAGCGCCCAGAACAACCGGGCAACCGGCCGGGAGACGGCTTCCGCCCAAAAGTCGGGCGCCGCCAAGGCAGTGATGCTTTTAAGATCGTTGAGGTTCGCCACTCCGATCGAGAGGTTTACACATTGCCGGACAACGGGGGTAGCACTGGCGTGCGTACCGTGCGCCAGCGGCGTGCACCGCGCCGATTCCTCATCACGGGCGCGGCCGCTCTACTGACCGCACCGATTGCCGTGCTCGTCACCAGCGCGCCAGCGGTCGCCGGCGTGACCAGGTTCGAACGCCCGACGAGCATCAGTTACACCGACGCCGAGCAGCCCTCCGTCGCATTTCCGGTGGGCACCACTGACCGGGTGCCGGTCGGCACCTGGACATCCGACGAGGGCAAGCACACCTCCCGGGCGTACTTCACCTTCGACCTCACGCGCTATCAGGGCAAGGATGTCATCGGCGCCACCGGGGTCATCGGCGAGTCGTCGGTGACCGACTGCGCGCAGCCCCGCAAGCTCGAGATCTGGCGTACCGACACGCCGTCGCAGCCCCCGACCTGGCAGACCGCGCCGGAGGTACACGAGCGGGGTGGCGACGTCTTCAATTCCCCCGCCTGCCCGGCCAGTTACCTCGAACTCGATCTCACCGAGCTGCTGGGCCAGGCGATTGCCGACGGGCAGGACAAGCTCACCCTGATGGCCCGGATCGCCGGGCCTCATGAGAAGAACAAGCACTTCAGCCGGTGGATCACGCCGTTGGGCATCTCGATCCAGGCGAACGCCGCACCGGACGTGCCCAGCGCGCTGACCGTGGACGGTCGCGCCTGCGTGGACGGCCGCTTGATCGGCACCACCACGCCGGTGCTCCGCGCCGAGGTCACCGACCCGGACAAGGTCGACGGGATGGCCGGAGATTCGGTGACCGCGACCTTCGCCTGGTGGCCGGTGGATCGGCCCACCGAGCGCACCGAGTGGACGTCCTACCGTGACTACGCGCCGACCCACTTGCGCTACAACGTGCCGGAGGGCGGGATGGTCCACGGCGGCACGTACGCCTTCTCGGTGCGCGCCGCCGACCAGCATGCCAGTTCCGACTGGTCACCGGAGTGCCGGTTCACCGTCGACACGGTGCGCCCGCCGGCCCCGACGGTCACCTCCACCGACTACCCGGCTGGTTGGAACCTGCCAGGTCACGGCGGCCCGGGCATCCCCGGCACCTTCCACCTCTCCGCGCCGGGCGCGGACGACATCGCCGGCTACTACTACGGCGAGAGCAGCCCGATCTCCTACGTGGCCGCCGACGAGACGGGTACGGCCACCATCAGCCACACGCCGACGCACAGCCACTTCAACCAGTTGTACGTACGGGCCGCGGACCGGGCCGGCAACCCCTCTGCGCACACGACCTACAAGTTCACTGTGCGCGACACGGCACCCCGGATCACCGACGGGAATCCGGGCGGCGCGATCGGCGAGCCCCGCGAGCTGACGTTCACGCCCGCCATGGAGGACGTGGTCGAGTACACCTACCGGCTCAACGACGGCGAGCCGGCCACCGTACCGGCAGGGACGGACGGCACAGCCACGGTGACGGTCACTCCCCGCAAGTCCGGCTTCAACGGGGTCACCGTGACCAGTCGGACCTCCGGCGGACTGCCCAGCGGCGAGGGGCGGTTGGACTTCTACCTGGCGACCGAGCCCACCGTCTCGTCCGAGCAGTACCCGATCGGGGGCGGCGCGGGTGCCCTCGTCGGCACTCCCGGCACCTTCGTCTTCCGTCCCGGCATGCCCGGCGTAACCGAGTACGTCTGGTCGGTGGCCGGCGGACCGGCGCGGACAGTCGAGGCCGAGGCGGACGGTACGGCGCGGGTGACCTTCACCCCGACCTCCGGCGGATTCCACTCGATGAGGGTCTACAGCCGGACCGCCGACGGCACCGTCTCCGAGACCGCCGCCCCGTACTTCAGAGCGACGTCCTGGGCCCCGACGATCGAGTCGGCGGACTACCCCAGCTACCAGGAGAGCGGCGGGCCGGGAGTCACCGGTGCGTTCACCTTCCGCCCGGCCCGCGACGGCGTGACCGGTTACGTCTACACCTTCGAGGGCGAGCAGGAGCGGACGGTCACGGCGAACGCCGACGGGGTGGCCACGATCAACTGGACGCCGCAGTCCTACCCCGCCGACCGTTCCGGCTGGGTGCGGCTGACCGTACGCGCCAAGATGGGAACGATGGTCTCGGACGAGACCGAGCACGCCCTCGTCCTCAGCCGGCTGGCGCCGACGGTCAGCAGCTCGGACTATCCGCCCACCGGCGGAGGCGGGCCGAACGTTCCGGGTCAGTTCACGCTTACCGCGCAGATGCCGGGCACCACCGAGTTCGTCTACCGGTACAACGGGGAGGAGCAGACGGTCGCGGCGGGCGCCGACGGCACCGCGACGATCACGCTGACCCCGCAGTACGACGGCAGCCACTACCTGTACGTGTCGAGCCGGACCGCGTCGGGCATCACGTCCGGCGAGGACTACTACTACTTCTACGTGCACTACCAGGGCTGACCCGTAACGACAGGGGCACCGGGCTTCCGCCCGGCGCCCCTCGTCATGTCGGTGTGCTCAGTGGCGGCCGATGGTGAGGACGGGCTTGGTCACCTCGGCGAAGAAGTCGTTGCCCTTGTCGTCGACGACGACGAAGGCCGGGAAGTCCTCCACCTCGATCTTCCAGACCGCCTCCATGCCCAGCTCCGCGTACTCCAGCACCTCGACGTGCTTGATGCAGTCCTGGGCGAGGCGGGCGGCCGGGCCGCCGATCGAGCCGAGGTAGAAGCCGCCGTGCTGCGCGCAGGAGCGGGTCACCTGTGCCGACCGGTTGCCCTTGGCGAGCATCACCATCGAGCCGCCGGCGGCCTGGAACTTCTCCACGTACGCGTCCATCCGGCCGGCGGTGGTCGGGCCGAACGAGCCGGAGGCGTAGCCTTCCGGGGTCTTCGCCGGGCCGGCGTAGTAGACGGCGTGGTCGCGCAGGTACTGCGGCATCGGCTCGCCCGCGTCCAGCCGCTCGGCGATCTTGGCGTGGGCGATGTCCCGGGCCACCACCAGCGGGCCGGACAGGGAGAGCCGGGTCTTGACCGGATACTTCGACAGCTCGGCGCGGATCTCGTCCATCGGCCGGTTCAGGTCGACCCGGACCACCTCGGTGGCGTCCAGCTGTGCCTCGGTGACCTCCGGCAGGTAGCGGGCCGGGTCGGTTTCGAGTCGCTCCAGCCACACGCCCGACGGGGTGATCTTGGCAACCGCCTGCCGGTCCGCCGAACACGACACCGCGATGGCCACCGGGCAGGACGCACCGTGCCGGGGCAGCCGCACCACCCGGACGTCGTGGCAGAAGTAGCGGCCGCCGAACTGCGCGCCGATGCCGAAGTTGCGGGTCAACTCCAGCACCTCGGCCTCCAGCTCAAGATCCCGGAAGCCGTGTGCGGTCATCGAGCCGGCGGTGGGCAGCGCGTCGAGGTACTTCGCGGAGGCGTACTTGGCGGTCTTCAGGGCGTACTCGGCACTGGTGCCGCCGATCACCACGGCCAGGTGGTACGGCGGGCAGGCCGAGGTGCCGATCAGCCGCAGCTTCTCCTCCAGGAACTGCATCATCCGCGTCGGGTTCAGCAGCGCCTTGGTCTCCTGGTAGAGGTACGACTTGTTGGCCGAGCCGCCGCCCTTGGCCATGAAGAGGAACTTGTACGCGTCCGGGTGCCCGTCCGGGTCCTCCGCGTACAGCTCGACCTGGGCGGGCAGGTTGCTGCCGGTGTTGCGCTCCTCCCACATGGTCAACGGCGCGAGCTGCGAGTAGCGCAGGTTCAACCGGGTGTACGCCTGCCACACGCCGCGCGAGATGGCCTCGGCGTCGGTGCCGTCGGTGAGCACGTGCCGGCCACGCTTGCCCATCACGATCGCGGTGCCGGTGTCCTGGCACATCGGCAGCACCCCGCCGGCGGCGATGTTGGCGTTGCGCAGCAGGTCCAACGCGACGAACCGGTCGTTCGGCGAGGCCGCCGGATCGTCGATGATCGAGCGCAACTGCGCCAGGTGCGCGGGGCGCAGGAAGTGTGCGATGTCGTGCATCGCCTCGGCGGTCAACGCGGTCAACGCGGCCGGGTCCACGGTGAGGAACCGCCGACCCCCCGGACCGTTCACGACATCGACACCCTCGTCGGTGACCAGGCGGTACTCCGTCTGGTCAGGACCGGTCGGCAGCAGGGGGGCGTACGAGAAGTCGGCGGCGGCACTACTCATGACACGAAAGCCTAGGGCAGGCGGGTCGATCGCTCCCACCCGCCGGGTGGGGTGTGCTCATCCGTCCCGGTGAACTGTCACTTCCCGTCGTCGGTGGGCACACACAACTCGTTCTTCGGGCCACAACTGTCCTGCGGTCCGGGCACCCCGCCAGTGCCGGCGGGCCCGGGTGCCGGGCCGTTGCCGTCGCGCGCGGGGTCGCCCGCACCGGGTGCGTCGCCGGTCGCCGCGCCGAACCGGACGTACCCGATCTCGCGCCCCTCCCCGATCACCATGCCGGCCGGGCCGACCGCGAGGGCGTTCGCGGAGGTCCGCAGCACCGCCAGTTCCCGTCCGGTGGCGGGGTCGAGCGCCAGCAGGCGGTTGGGCTTCTCGTCGGCGAGCAGGGCAGCGTACGGGGTCAGGGCGGCACCCGCCTTCGCGCCGGCCGGCCGGTTCCACCGAACCCGGCCGGAGCTGAGCGTGCGGGTCGAGACCGTGCCCCGATCGGCGGTACGCACCATCGCGTACCTGTCGTCGACGGCGAGCACCCGTTCGGAGTTCTCGGTGACCAGCAGCAGTCGCCCGTCGTACCCGTCGAGGACCGCCTCCCGACCGTCGGGTGAGACCCCGACCAGCACGTTGCGGGCACCGTACGGATCCTCCCGCTGGACGCACCCGGCGCTGTCGGCGGTACGCAGGTTGAGCCCGGTGCGCTGCCACGTCTCCTGACCGCTCACCGGATCGCGGCCGGAGAGGGTGAAGTAGCAACTGCCGTCCTCGGATCGGGCGGCGATGTGCAGCAGGCGTCCCCCGATCACGGCGAGCCGCTCGTCCCGGCCGGGTTCGACGTTCTGGAGCACCCGCCCGGTGGCGGTGTCCACCACGTGCACCCGACCGTCGACCGGGAAACCGAGCAGCGGCGGCACCGACTCCGGGCCGGCCACCTCCTCGTGGATGCGGTTGGTGGTGAGCCGGCGGGTGTCGAGCAGGTTCGGGTTGTCGGCGAGCAGACCGCTGCTGACCCCGGGCAGGAAGGCCGTCCACAGCGGAGCAGTCCCGCGCGGGTCCCAGGCGGTCAGGGTGCAGTCGGTCGCTTCGATGCACCGGGCGTCGAGCAGCAGGTTGCGGTAGGTCCAGACCGCCACCGCGTCGTCGTCCCGCCGTCGGGTCACGCCGGTGGTCGGGTCCAGCACCTCGTACCCCTTGACCAGCAGCCGGCCGACCAGCACCACGGCCTCGGCGCCGTCACCGGCGACGGCGGTCCAGTCGGCCTTGCGCTCCCACAGCTGCGTGCCGGCGGCCAGGCTGCGCGCCTCGACCCGGGTTCGTTGCTCGACCACCACTGCCTCACCGGCGATCGTGACGCTGCGCGGAGTCCCACCGATCCGCTGCTGCCAGACCACGTCCGGTTCCGAGATCGGCTGCCGCCGGTTCACCCAGTCCCACATTCCAGGAAATGGGTTCCACACTCCGGTCGCGGCGAGCACCACCACGACGATCAGGCCGAGCAGCAGCCCGCCACGTACGCCGAGGCCGCTCCCCTTCGCCACCGGGACACGGTAGCCACCCACGCCCCCCACCGCCCCTGTCCCTTATACACATCTGAC
>NZ_POTX01000117.1 GCF_003236305.1 Micromonospora endophytica
GCGGTGGCAACGGTACGAACCGGCGACTGAAAGTGCATGATCGACGCGGGGGTGGCCGGATGAGCGCGTGTGGGTTGATGCCTTGGGGTGGGTGGATGCCCTGTTTAAGCCGCATCGGGGCGGGAAGCCGGGCCGCGTGGCGAGCGAACGGGGAAAGGCAGATCGGGTACGCGAGGCGCGCCCGGAGTTGACGGCGGACGGCGCCGGCCTGGCCGGTGACCGGGTCGTGGCCGTCGGCAGCACCGCCCGCGTCCTCGTCGCCGCGACCGCCCGCGCGTTGCGCGGCACCGACTGCGCCGATCTCGGCCACACCGGGCCGGTGTCCCGTTTCGCGGGGACGCCCGAACCGGTCCGTCGGGCGGTGTCCGCGCGGGCCGCCGGCCGGGTCGCGCTGACCGTCGGGCAGGCGGCCGAGGTGGACGCCGGGCGGGTCGCCCGCTGGTTCGCCGAGCAGTACCCGTGCCGTCGCTACCCGGGGATCCTGATCGGCTCGCCGCACGGTGCCGCCGCCCATCTGGCGGTGGCCCTCGGGGTGCCGTGGCTGCCCGCCGGGTTCGAGATGATCGCGCACTGGCCGCAGGGCGCGGTGGACCGTCCCCAGGCCGCCCTGGACCACGGTGCCGGGCTCGCCGGGCGGTTGCTCGCCGGCAACCCCGACCTGCATCTGCGCCAGGTGCACTGCCCGGCCAGCCGGGGCGCGCTCGCGGGCGCCACGGTGCTGCTGGCTGCCCGCTGGCGGCGGCTGCCGGCGGCGTACCGGAGGTTCCTGAGCGAGCGACTCGCGCCCGGCGCGCCGGTGTTGCTGCTGCGGGACGGCCGGACCTGGCCGGTGCTCGGCGCCGCCGACGGGCACAGCTTCCAGGTGGGCTGCCCGGGCAGCGGGTTGGATCCGGTGGACTTCCACCCCGACAGCCATGCGCTGCGTCAGGTGCTCCGGTCCGCCGGCGGGAACGGGGCGCGCTGGGAGCCGCCGGAGGTGTGCGCCCCACCGGCCGCCGCCGAGCACGGGGTGGAGTCCGGTTTCGAACTCGACGTCCGGCAGTGGGCCTCCCGGCACGACAGTCGGATGCACCGGCTGCTCTTCCCCGCGCCGGAGGTGCTCAGCGCGGCCGTGGCCGACCTGTACCGCCACTGGCTGCGCGGCGCCGGCAAGACCGGTGACCGGCTGGTGGTGGAGTGCGGCCGGCTGCTCGACCCGTGGCAGGTGCTGCGCGCCGGGCTGGTGCCGTACTGGTGCGAGAACGCCACCCGACGCAACGTCGAGCAGGTGGAGTGGTGGTTGGCCGGCAGTGACCCGTTCAGCTCGGTGGACGTGCTGCCGGAACCGCCCGGCGTACGCTCACCGGCGCTGGCCGGCCTGCCGCAGTGGCTGGCGGTTGCCGGCTTCGGCCGGCGGCGGCGGGCGCTGGACCGCACCTGTGCCCGGGGATATCCGGTCGCCTCGGTGCCCACCCGCCGGGCCACCGAGGTGCTCCGTGCCCAGCCCTGCGACCTGCCCACGCCCGCGCCGCTCGGGATGGCGGACACCCTGGCGGTGCTGCGCGACAGCGGCACCCGCGGCGGTCTGCTGGTGGGTTGAACCGGGGCTGGCGAAACATCCTCGCGAACCCCCGCTCCCGTGATTGAGTACCTACGGAGCGGGAACACCGCCGGCTGCGACAGGCTGATCACCTCGGCGTGGCATGGCGCCGTCGCCCGCTGGCATCCCAGTCACGTAACCCAGTCACAGGCCCGTGCGTGCCCACGCGCGTGCCCGGTGTTCGGCGAATCCGGGCGGGGTCCTTCCTGAGGGAGGCGCGGATGTTCGGACAGACCAGCACAACCACACCACCACCGACCACCGAGCGGGGGTTGGAGGATCTCGACGCGGCGGCGCTGGCGTACGCGGCGCGGATCGAGGGCCTGCCACCGGAACGGCGTCAGGAGGCGCGCGACGATCTGGTGCGCTTCGCGTTGCCGTTCGCGGGCCGGCTGGCCCGACGCTACCGGGGACGCGGGGAACCGCTCGAGGACCTGGAGCAGGTGGCCCGGTTGGGCCTGGTCAACGCGGTCGACCGGTACGACCCGGAACGGGGCTCGTTCACCGCGTACGCCGCGATCACCATCGTGGGTGAGATCAAGCGGCATTTCCGGGACCGGACCTGGGGCGTGCACGTGCCCCGACGGCTGCGTGACCTGATCCTCGAGGTGGGGCAGGCGACCGCGGCGTTGACGAGCGAGCTGTCCCGGGCGCCGACCGTCGCCGAGCTGTCGAAACGGCTGGAGACGCCGGAGGAGGAGATCCTCGCCGCGTTGGAGTCGGCGGCCGGCTACAGCCCGGCGTCGCTCAACGCCCCGGTGGGCGGGGAGAGTTCGGCCGAGTTCGGTGACCTGGTCGGCGAGTCGGACATCGCCCTGGAGTCGGTGGACGACCGGGTGACCATCAGCGGCCTGCTGCACCGCCTGCCGTGGCGGGAGCGGCGGATCCTGGCCATGCGGTTCTACGGCAACCAGACCCAGGCCGAGATCGCGGCCCGGTTCGGGATCTCCCAGATGCACGTGTCGCGGCTGCTGTCGCGGGCACTGACCTGGCTGCGTCAGGCGATGCTCGCCGACGCGCCGCCGCCCTGGCAGAACGGTCCCGCCGAGTCCGGGGTGAAGGTCAAGGAGCAGCCGGAACCGGCTCCGTCGCGGGTCCGCTGACCGACCGACACCCGGCCCCCGCGTCGCGGGTGCGCTGCCGATCCGGGTACGGGGCTGGCGCCGCAGGAGTGGGCGCCGCCCCGTACGCGTCAGTTCTCCGGGGTGTCGGCGTGCCCGCGTGGATGTCGCCACCTGTCGTTGGGCTCCGGGCGTTCCTCCCCACCGAGGGGGTTGTCCTCGGGCTCGTCGGTTCCCTCGAAGCTGGCCCGGCGTACCTCCTCCGGCGTCGGCACCTCGACGGGCCGGGCGCCGGACTGCGGATCGGGGTGGTAGGCGGCGGCCTCCGGCGCGCCGTACGCGCCCTCGGCGCTCGGTGACTCGGGCGGGTGCGGCTCGCGGTGCAGTTCCGCACCGATCTCCTGCGGCGGCCGGGTGGTCCGCTGTGGCAGGTCGCGACCCAGATCCGAGACGAACTCGCCGTACTTGGCGTCGAAGGCCGGGCGTTCGGAGCGGATCCGCGGCATCCGGTCGAAGTTGCGCAGCGGTGGCGGGCAGGTGGTGGCCCACTCCAGGGAGTTGCCGAAGCCCCAGGGGTCGTCCACTGTCACCAGCGCCCCGAAGCGCCAGGATTTCCAGGCGTTCCAGATGAAGAAGAGGGTGGACGCGCCGAGCACGAAGGAGAAGACGCTGGAGATCGTGTTCAGCGTGGTGAAGCCGTCGGTGGGCAGATAGTCGGCGTAGCGCCGGGGCATGCCCTCGTTGCCCAGCCAGTGGTGCACCAGGAAGGTGCCGTGGAAGCCGATGAACATGGTCCAGAAGTGCAGTTTGCCGAGTCGCTCGTCGAGCATGCGCCCGGTCATCTTCGGCCACCAGAAGTAGAAGCCGCCAAAGAGCGCGAAGACCACGGTGCCGAAGACGACGTAGTGGAAGTGCGCCACCACGAAGTAGGTGTCGGTGGTGTGGAAGTCGGCCGGCGGGCTGGCCAGCAGTACCCCGGTGAGCCCGCCGAGCAGGAAGGTGACCAGGAAGCCGATGGCGAACAGCATCGGCGTCTCGAAGGTGAGTTGGCCCTTCCACATGGTGCCGATCCAGTTGAAGAACTTCACCCCGGTCGGTACGGCGATCAGATAACTGAGGATGCTGAAGAACGGCAGCAGCACCTGCCCGGTGGCGAACATGTGGTGCGCCCACACCGTCATCGACAGCACGGTGATGGCGATGGTGGCCAGCACCAGTCCGGTGTAGCCGAAGATCGGCTTGCGGGAGAAGACCGGGATGATCTCGGTGATGATGCCGAAGAACGGCAGCGCGATGATGTAGACCTCGGGGTGGCCGAAGAACCAGAACAGGTGCTGCCACAGCATCGGCCCGGCGGTGTCCGGGCTGAACACGTGCGCGTCGAGCAGCCGGTCCGCGGTCAACGCGAGCAGGGCGGCGGCCAGCAGCGGGAAGACCAGGATCACCAGCACGCTGGTGAAGAGCATGTTCCAGGTGAAGATCGGCATCCGGAACATGGTCATGCCGGGGGCACGCAGGGTCAGGATCGTGGTGATCAGGTTGACCGCGCCGAGGATGGTGCCAAGTCCCGACACCACCAGACCGATCACCCACATGTTGGCCCCGACGCCGGGGGAGTGCTGCGCGGTGCTCAGCGGGGTGTACGCGGTCCAGCCGAAGTCGGCGCTGCCCTGCGGGGTGAAGAACCCGCCGATCACCATCAGACCGCCGAACAGGTAGAGCCAGTACGCCAGGGCGTTCAGCCGGGGGAACGACACGTCCGGCGCGCCGATCTGGATCGGCACGATGTAGTTGCCGAAGCCGAACGCCGCAGGCGTGGCGAACAGCAGCAGCATCACCGCGCCGTGCGAGGTGAACAGCTGGTTGTACTGCTCGGGGGAGAGCAGTTGCAGTCCCGGCCGGGCCAGCTCGGCCCGGATCAGCATCGCCTCGACCCCGGCCAGCAGGAAGAAGCCGAACGAGGTGAGCAGGTAGAGCAGCCCGATCTGCTTGTGGTCGGTGGTCGCCAGGAACCGGGTCAGCTTGGCGCCCCGGACGGGCTCGCGGAGCGGGCCGGGGTAGCCGCCGAACCGGGCCGGTGCCAGGATGGCCGGGCCCCGGTCCGGTGCGGCTCCGGCTTCTCCCGCTTCTCCGGCTGCGGAGGTTCCCCGCTTGGGCATCAGTGTTCACCCCGCTGACGACGGCCAAAAGGACGGGCGTGGCTACCCGCCCCGTCGACCATGTAACCAGGCGAGAGGGGGAATTTCGGTCAATTCGCCAGCAGGGTGGCCCAGACCGCTTTGCCGTCGCCGGCCGGTGCGCTGCCCCAGCGCTCGGCCAGCTCGCGCACCAGCAGCAGCCCCCGGCCGCCCTCGTCGCGCTGGCCGGGCCGCCCCAGGCGGGCCGACCCGTCGCTGCCGTCGACCACCGCCAGTTGCAGCCACGGGCGCCGCAGCGTCACGGTGACCTGCATCGGCGTCCGGGCGTGTCGCACCACGTTGCCGACCAGTTCGCTGAGCACCACCGAGGCCGGGTCCACCGTGCCCGGCAGGTTCCACCGGGCGCAGGCCTCGGTGACCAGTTCCCGCGCCCGCCGGCAGGCCGCCGCCACCGGCTCCATCCGCATCCGCAGCCGCGGCATCGCCGCCGCGCCCGCCACCTCTGTCGCCTCCGCACAGGTGGACCGGATCGGCAACTCGCGGCAGGCCGTCGAGGCGGCCAGCCCGGCCGCCGTGGCCGGGGGCGGCGCGCAGAACACCATCGGCACCGCAGGCCAGTCGGCGGCGCGCCGCGCCGCCGCGGCGAAGACCGCCACCGCCAGCTCGTCGCGTACCGTCAGCGCGGCCAGGTCGACCACCAGCGCGTCGGGCTGGCAGGACAGGCAGCGGTCCAGGGCCGCGTACGTCTGGCGCATGGTGGTCAGGTCGAGGGTGCCGGCGAGCTGCGCGACGGTGACCGGTGAGCCGTCGCGTACCTCGCAGGTGATCCCGCCCGCCATCTCCGCCCTCGTTTCGTACGCCCTGGGAGCCGCTGCGTCCGCCCCGCCCGGAGCCTGCCAACTACCCGGCGTCCGCTCGGGCGAAACCGCACCGTGACTGCCGTGACAGCGCCCGTCCGGGCGCGGTGACGGATCCGGTAAGGCGCGATCGGGCGGCCGAAAGCCGACCCGAGTCGACGAATCTGGAATAGTTCAGGAATTGACTATTGCGGCGGAAGAAATTGCAGGCTTAAATATCATCGCACCCGATGGCAGCATGTGAACATGAGCGAACCTCGGGATTCTCCCGGTCCGGTACTCCTGGTCGAGGAGGACGCCGACCTCGTCGAACTGCTCGTCGCCCTCTTCAGTGCGAACGGGTACCGGATCGACGTGGCCCGGGACGGGCAGCGCGGTCTGCACCTCGCGTTGCAGCAGCGATACGGAGTGATCGTGCTCGACCGGGGGCTTCCGGCGATCGACGGGGTCGACCTGGTGACCCGGCTGCGTCGCCGGGCCGTCGCCGCCCGGGTGCTCATCCTGGGGGCGCGGGCCGACCCCACCGAGCGGGTCCGGGGACTCGACGCCGGTGCCGACGACTACCTCGGCAAACCCTTCGACAGCGCGGAGTTGATGGCCCGGGTCCGCGCGTTGACCCGGCGCCGTTTCGACGCAGCCGAGCTGATCCCCATCGGCGCCGGGCAACTGGATCTGGATCAGCGCAGCGTACGGCTGCCGGACGGCCGCGCGGTGCCACTGAGTGGGCGGGAGTTCGACCTGATCCGAACGCTCGCCAGCCATCCGCAGGCGGTGCACAGCCGTGGTCAGCTGCGCCGGCGGGTCTTCGGGGCGGACCGCTCCGCGACCGTGGTCGACACGTACGTGCACTATCTCCGGCGCAAACTGGGGGAGCGGGTGGTCCGTACCGTCCACGGCCTCGGCTACCAGATCGGCACGCTGTGACATCCGGTGGCGCGCGGGGGCCTGGGCGGCGGCGGACGCGGTGCACGGGGGTGCGGCCGGGTCGGCCGCACCCCCGCGCTGCCGGCTCAACGCCCGGTGAACCGGGCCGGGCGCTTCTCCAGGAAGGCGCGCATGCCCTCCTGCCGGTCTTCGGTGGCGAACAGGGCGTGGCAGGACCGCCGCTCGAACAGCACCCCGGCGCTGAGGCCGACCTCCGCTGCCTGGTCGACCGCCTCCCGGGCCAGCAACGTGGCCAGCTTGCTGTGCCCGGCCACCGTCGCCGCCGCCAGCCGGGCCTCGGTCAGCAGCCGGTCCGCCGGCACCACCCGGGACACCAGCCCGAACCGTTCCGCCTCCACCGCGTCCACCTGCCGCCCGGTGAGGATGAGGTCCATCGCCCGGGCCCGGCCGATCAGCCGGGTCAACCGCTGGGTGCCGCCGATCCCCGGCATCACCCCGAGCCGCAGTTCCGGCTGGCCGAACCGGGCGTTCTCGGCCGCGAATATCAGGTCGCACATCATGGCCAACTCGCAGCCGCCGCCGAGCGCGTAGCCGGCGACGGCGGCGATCTTCGGCGTCCGCAACGCGGCGAAGGCGTCCCAGCCCGCGAAGTGGTCCGCCAGCGCCGCGTCCAGGAAGGACATCCCGGCCATCTCGCGGATGTCGGCGCCGGCCGCGAATGCCTGCTCCGATCCCGTGATCACAAAGCAGCCGACCTCGGGATCCTGGTCCAGCGGCCGTAGCGTGTCGACCAACTCGGCAAGCAGCGCGGTGTCCAGCGCGTTGCGTACCTCTGGCCGGCACAGCGTCACCGTGACCACCCGGTCGTTCTTCTCGATCGTGATTCGCATCAACTCGCTCCTGTTCCTCAGGAATCCCAGATGGCGCCGAAGGCCGGAATGCCGTGCTGTTCCAGACCGTGCACCACCTGCCAGGTCAGCGCCTGGTTGGAGATGCAGATGACCGCCTCGGCGTCGAACTCCCGGTACGCCTCGTAGGCCAACCGGAGCATGTCCGGCTTCCCGTCGAGTGCGGTGTCCCAGAGTCGGGTGCCGGGCTCGTGGGCGAGGATCTCCGCCACCAGTTGCGCCCCGAAGGTCTCCCGGTGCCGGCGGGCCACCCAGACCAGCCGGGCCGGCACCTGACCGGCCAGCAGATGCGGGAGTACCGGCCCGATGCCGCTGCCGGTGGCGAGGTAGACCACCCGCCGGAACAGGGTCTCGATGTTGGCCACCCCCGCGGTGCTGATGCCCTTGACCCAGACCTGCTCCGGGATCTCGTCGATGAAGCGTCCGGTCCAGTCACCGGCTCGGGAGATGGTCAGCCGGAAGCCGGGCCGCCCCGGTGCCGGCACGTTCGCGAAGGAGTGCCACTCCACGAGCGGACCGCGGCTGATCGCGGTGGACGACCCGGGAAACGGCGTCACCCCGTGGTCGAAGTGGACGAGCGCCACGTGCGCGGAGGGCCGTTCGACCCGGATCGGCACCTTGCGCAGCCGGAGCCAGGGCAGGGCGATGCTCACCGTCAGCCCGGCCAGCACCCAGCCCGGTGGCGTGCTGGCCAGGGCGGCCACGCCACCGGCCAGCAGGGCCGCCTGGATCCAGAGCAGCACCAGCACCGCCCAGCCGCCGAAACGGTGGGTCCGTTCGAACAGGTCGTGCCGGCGCGCCCGTAGCGGCGGCAGGGCGGTGCCCACGATCGCCAGCAGCAGGACGGCGACCAGGTAGCCGGTGACGACCGCCGCGCCGCCGCCCGGCGCGCCGCCGCCGGTCAACACGACAAGCTGCGCCAGATACCAGCAGAGCCCGGCGAGCGCCGCGCCGACGTGCAGGCCGCCGAAGTGGTAGACCTTGCCCAGCAGCCAGCGGATCCGCAGCGGCCACCGGGTCGGGGCCCGGGTGGCGAGCCAGAAGAACAGGTTGATGACGTACTGCTGCCGGACCAGCACCGCCAGCGCCACGTTCGCCAGCGCCGCCGCGCCCAACGCCGCGACCGAGTCCGGTCCGGGCCACCAGCCGGCACTCAGTCCGTACCACAGCAGCGCGCCGTTGCCCACCAGGACCGCGGCGGCGAGCCGATGGTAGTGCCGCAGCTCGGGCCGGGTGACCAACCGCCGCCACCAGTTCCCGGTGGGTGGCAGCTCGTACGCCCCGGCGCCGGCACGTGCCGGTCGGGTCGAGGTGGTGGCCAGGCCGCCCGGGCTCATGCGGCCCGCCCCGGCCCGGCCGTGCCGATCCGGGAGACCGGGCCGGTGCCCTCCGGCCCGGTCGTGCCGATCCGGGTGGCCCCGGCCGGCAGGTCGAGGGCGAGCTGGCGCAGCGCCTCCCGGTCGACCTTGCCCCGTCCGGTGATCGGCAACTGCGCGAGCGGATACACCACCGCCGGCACGCAGTAGTAGGGCAGGGCGGCGGCCACCGCGTCCCGGCACCGCTGCGGATCGAGATCGGCCGGGGTGACGAACGCGGCGAGATCCCTGTCGTTCAGCCGGAGCGTGACGGCGTGCTGGCAGCCCCGTACCTCCTCCAGCACGGCGGAGACCGAGTCGAGCTCGACCCGGAAACCACGGACCTTCACCTGGTCGTCGGTGCGGCCGAGGTGTTCCAGGTCGCCGTCGGGAGTCCACCGCCCCAGGTCGCGGGTGCGGAACATCAGCCGGCCGGCGCCGAGGAACGGGTCCGGGGCGTACCGCTGCGCGGTGAGGACCGGGTTGTCCAGGTAGCCGGCGGAGACGCAGTCACCGCCGGCCCACATCTCGCCCACCTCGCCGATGCGGCAGGGCTGGCCCGTGGGGTCCAGGACGTAGACGGTGTTGTTCGGCGTCGGCCGGCCGATGGTCAGCGCGTCGGCTCCGGGACGGTGCCGGTGCATGGTGTTGACGATCGTGGTCTCGGTCGGCCCACAGCAGTTGTAGAAGACCCGGTCGACGGCCCAGCTGTCCGCCAGCGGGCGAGGGCAGGGCTCACCGGCGACCGCCACCACCCGTACCCCGCCACACCGCGCCTGGTCGATCCGCGCGAGTACGGACGGCGTGGCGATCAGCACCTGCGCGCGGGCCGCCGTGGCGGTCAGATCACGATCGCGGACCAGCAGGGTCGCACCGTGGGTGAGGCTGCCGAGGATCTCCCAGGCGGCCATGTCGAACGCGATGTTCAGCAGTTGTGCCACCCGCCACCCGGGCTGGATGCCCAGGTCGCCGGGGGTGGTGAGGAGAAGGTTCGCCAGGTTGCCATGGGTCACGGTGACCCCGTTCGGGGTGCCTGTGGTGCCGGAGGTGAACAGCACGTAGCACCCGTCGTCGGAACGGACCGGCCGGCTCGGGGTCGGCGGGGTGACGTGCGCGCCCGGCGCCAGCGGTTCGGCCATCACCCGGTCGACCGCGACCCGGGCCACGCCGGGCAGGACCGGCAGCGCGCCCACTGTCGCCTCGGTGGTCAGCAGCACCCGGCAGCGCGCGATCGTCGCGACCTCGCGCAACTGGGTGGGCGGCGCGATCCTGACGTCCTGTGGCACGTACGCCGCACCGGCCTTGAGCGTCGCCAGGATCCCGACCAGCATCGGGATGGACCGGCTGGTGAACACACCCACCGTGTCGCCGGTGCGGACGCCTGCCGCCACCAGCCGGGCGGCCAGGCGGTTGGCCTGGCGGTCCAGGGTGCGGTAGCTGATGGTCGACCCGCGGTGTTCGGCTGCCGGGGTGTCCGGCGTGGTCTCGGCCCACTGTTCGAACGCGTGGTGAATACGCACGTCGGGAACGGGCACCTGGAGGCCTGCACCGAACCGGCGAAACAGCCACCGATCCCGTCGGGAGAGGTGGTCGAGCAGCGGACCCGACGCGCCGGCGGACGGTACGGGGACGGTGTCGACAAGTGGCAATGCTGTCGGTGCGACAGCCTTGCGGTGCTGAACACGCATGAACGCTCCTCTTTGCCGGGTCGCCTGCCAGCGACCAATGCAATCGAGTCTCGTCAATGCGTCTTGGAAATATCTGGGACTTTTGGAAGCCTTCTTTCCGGTTTTCGCTCGCCTTGTGTTTGGGCGCGGAACGTACTGATTCGGTGGCTGTCAGGCGGTGACCCGGCGGCGTGGCAGCAGGTGCCGCAGTTCGGCCAGGGGTGGCCGTTCCGCGATGGAGACGTCGCTGACGACGATCTCCCGGTCCAGGTTCGGCAGCGCCTCGGAGCCGCCCCGACGGAACTGGGTCAGCAGGGCGGTGGGCAGCAGTTCCGGACTGGCCCAGCCCCTCCGTTGGAGCCGAGACCAGACGGTCAGCATGATCTGTGCCGACATCCGGCCCAGCGCGGCGGTGTCCTGGTGCCGGTGCTTGCGCTCACCGAGGTCGACCTGGGCCAGCGCGTCCAGTCCGACGAGGTCGAGCAGGTCGATGAGCATCGCGGTCTCGACGCCGTACCCGGAGACGAAGGGCACCCGCGCCAGCACCTCGCGGCGGCCGGCGTACTCGCCGCCGAGGGGTTGCACGAAGCCGGCCAGCTCGGGCCAGAAGAGGTTCAGCACCGGCCGGGCCATCAGCTCGGTCACCCGGCCGCCACCGTCGGCCTCCACCCCGCTGGCGCTGATCAGCGGCCGGTGGTAGAAGCCCTTGACGAAGTCGACCGAGGGGTCGGTGAGCAGGGGGCCGAGCAGCCCGGTGACGAAGTGCGGCCGGAACTCCCGCAGGTCGGCGTCGATGAAGGCGACCACGTCGCCCTCGGCCGCGGCCAGCCCGGCCCAGAGCGCGTCGCCCTTGCCGGTCAGTCGGGGCAGCCCCCGGGTCATCGCGTCCTGCCCGACCACCTGGGCACCGGCGTCCCGGGCCACCTGGACGGTACGGTCGGTGGAGCGTGAATCGACAACGATCAGCTCGTCGACGAGTGGAACCCGGTCCATCAGGTGCTCGCGGACGGTCGACACGATCGCCCCGACGGTGGCTTCCTCGTTGCGCGCCGGCAGCACCACGCTGACCCGGGTCTCGCCTTTGGCGCGTAGCAACCGCCGGGTCGACCAGTCCGCCTGGGAACTGGTCCGATAGGTGGCCCAGGCCTCGACCACGGGCGAGACCGGAGTTTCAGTGTTCCGCACAGGCACCCCCTGACAGCGGGAAGACCGAGAGATGGTTTCCCGGCCCCCCGCACGCTAACCGGATTCGTCCCCCCAGCTTGATCAGCACCCCACTACCGCAACGTTCCGCTCCCATGAACCTTTGATTGCACCTGCTCCCACACCTCGCCCTCAGCTCCCGCGATCTTGCAGTTCTGGTCGCCTTTATGCGGATTTTGGGATGATTTGTCGGGACAGAAAGTGCAAGATCGCGAAGATTTGGGGGTGCGGAACAGGGGTGGGAGGGGTAACAAGATCGGTTTGGTCGCGTACCGTTGCGGTTCATGGGTGTGTCGCAACGGTTGAAGACGAGGTTCCGCCGATTCCTCCAACGGCCGGGAACCACTGTCGACCTCGCTCCGCTGGAGAAGCTCCTGCCGGCCATCGAGGCCCGCGAGGAGGAGATCTCGGCCTTCGACGATGCCGCGCTCACCGAGGCGGCCGCGGCGGCGTCGACCTACGAGGAGATCTGCGCGCTCGGCCGCGAGGCCGCCCGGCGCGGGCTCGACCAGCGACCGTACGATGTCCAGCTGCTCGGCGCGATGTCGCTGCTCTCCGGCAAGGTCGCCGAGATGGCCACCGGTGAGGGCAAGACGCTCACCGCCACCATCGCCGCGTACGGACACGTGCGGCTCGGTAACGGGCCGGTGCACGTGCTCACCGTGAACGACTACCTGGCCCGCCGCGACGCGACCTGGATGGAACCGGTCTACCAGCTGCTCGGCCTCACCGTCGGCTGGGTCAACGAGGCCTCCACGCCCGACGAGCGGCGCGCCGCGTACGCCTGCGACGTGACCTACGTGTCGGTCAGCGAGGCCGGCTTCGACTTCCTGCGCGACCAGCTCGTCACCGACGTCGCCGACCGGGTCCAGCGGCCGCTGCGCACGGCGATCGTGGACGAGGCCGACTCGATCCTGATCGACGAGGCCCGGGTGCCGATGGTCCTCGCCGGCTCGGTGCCCGGCGAGCAGGATCCGGTGCACGCCGCCGCCGCGCTCGTGCGCGGCCTGCGCAAGGGCCGGCACTACACGGTCGCCGAGGACGGCCGCAGCGTGGCGTTCACCTCCGCCGGCCTGGCCGCCGTCGAGGCCAAGCTCGGCATCGACCTGTACGACGAGGAGCACGTCGAGCAGCTCTCCGCGGTGAACGTGGCGCTGCACGCGCACGCCCTGCTGCACCGGGACGTGGACTACATCGTCCGGGACGGCACCGTCGAGTTGATCGACGAGATGCGCGGCCGGGTGGCCCAGCGGCGGCGCTGGCCCGACGGACTCCAGGCGGCGGTGGAGGCCAAGGAGGGGCTGGACGCCACCGCCGAGGGCGAGGTGCTGGGCACCGTCGCGGTGCAGGCGTTCATCGGCCTCTACCCGAAGCTGTGCGGCATGACCGCGACCGCAGTGCTCGTCGGCGACCAGCTGCGCGAGTTCTTCGGCCTGGAGGTCGCGGTGATCCCGCCGAACACCCCGTGCGTACGGGTGGACGAGCCGGACCGCATCTACGCCACCCGGGCGGAGAAGGAAGAGGCGCTGATCGACGAGATCAAGCGCTGCCACGCCGACGGCCGGCCGGTGCTGGTCGGCACCCTGGACGTCAAGGAGTCCGAGCAGCTCGCCACCGGGCTCAACGCCGCCGGGGTGTCGTGCGTGGTGCTCAACGCCAAGAACGATGACGAGGAGGCGTCGATCATCGCCGAGGCCGGCGCGTACGGCGCGGTGACCGTCTCCACCCAGATGGCCGGCCGGGGCGTGGACATCCGCCTCGGCGGCAGCGACCAGGCCGACCGGGACCGGGTCGCCGAGTTGGGTGGCCTGTACGTGATCGGCAGCGGCCGGCACGACAGCCGCCGGGTCGACGACCAGCTGCGTGGCCGGGCCGGCCGGCAGGGCGACCCGGGTGGCTCGGTCTTCTTCGTCAGCCTGGAGGACGACCTGGTCGTCCGGCACGCTGGCGACGCCGTGCCGCCGTCGCCCCGGATGAACGCCGACGGCCTGGTCACCGACGCGCAGGTGGACTACGCGGTGGAGCACGCCCAGCGGGTCGCAGAGGGCGTCAACCACGAGATCCACCGCAACACCTGGCGCTACAGCGTGGTGATCGAGCAGCAGCGCAAGGCCCTCGCCGAGCGCCGGGAGCGGCTGCTGACAAGTGACATCGCGGCGCTGATGCTGCTGGACAAGATGCCGGAGAAGGCCGGCGAGATGGACGAGGACCTGCTCGCCCGGGCGGCCCGGTCGATCGCGCTCTACCACCTCGATCGGCTCTGGGCCGAGCACCTGGCCGAGCTGTCGGAGGTCCGCGAGGGCGTGCACCTGCGCGCCCTGGGCCGGCTCGACCCGCTCGACGAGTTCCACCGGGCGGCGGTGCCCGCCTTCACCAACCTGGTGCCGGAGATCGAGCGGCGGACCCTGGCGACCTTCGAGGAGACCGAGTTCGACGAGGACTGGGAGCCGGACGAGACCGAGCTGGTCCGCCCGAGCGCGACCTGGACGTACCTCGTCCACGACAACCCGTTCGGCTCCGAACTGGACCGTCTGATCGCCTCGGTCGGTCGTCGGCTCAGCGGCGCCGGCGCTCGCTGAGCCCGCACCCGCCCGTACCCTGGCAGTGGCCCCGGTTTGCACCGTTTCGACCCTTGTCCGGTGGGGTAGTAGGCCCCTGTCCGTGCGGCCACGACCATGGGCGGTATGTGCGGGCCATGACCCGGACGAGGGGAACCACGGGCGGTGCCGCGTGGTGCCGGGATGAATCGAGGAGGAGACAGGTGACGACGCTGGCCAGGGGTACGGGGGCTGGGGGCCGGTGAACCTCGAGGCCAGTCCACCTTTCGTGGAGACGCTCGGCGTACTGGAGACGGCCGCCCTGCTGCGGGAGTTGACCGCCGGCCTGCTCGCCCTGGACGACTTCGACGAGGCGCTCGCCGCGCTGGTACGCGTCACCCGGGACGCCATGGTCGGCGTGAGCTGGTGCGGTTTCACCGCCCTGCGGGCCGGCGAGCCGGCCGGGGCGGCGGCCTCCGACGCGCGGCTCAGCGGGCTGGACGATCTGCGCTGCGGCCCGGACACCCCGGCGATGGACGCGATCCGGCGCCGGGAGATGGTCAGGGCGGAGAACCTGGCGAAGGAGGACCGCTGGCCGGACTGGACGGCGCGGGCGCTCCAGTGGGGCGTACGCGGAGTGATCTCGGCTCCGGTGGACATCGACGAGCAGGTCATCGGTGCGGTGAACCTCTACGCCGACGAGGCCGATGCGCTGCGCACCGGCCACCAGCTGACCGCGATGCTGCTCGCCGAACACGCCGGTCTGCTGCTGGCCGCGGTACGCGACCGTCAGCGGCGCGCGGCGCAGGCCGGCGAGCAGGACGCCGCGCTGCTCGGTGACGGGGTGATCAGCCAGGCCGTCGGAGTGATCATGACGCAGCGCGGTTGCCCGGCGGAGGACGCCCTGGAGGTGCTGCGCAGCGCCGCCACGTCACTGTCGATCCCGCTGCGCGAGGTGGCTGAGCGACTGGTCAGCACGGTCTCCCGACCTCGGGACAACTGAGAACCTCTCGTTTCACCCGGTTGGCGCCCGGGTAGCACCCTGGGCTGATGGGCTGAGACGATCCCAGGGGGGACACACGATGCAGAGCCGACTGCGGGTGCAGGGGCATCCGATCCAACCGATGCTGGTGGCCTTCCCGTACGGCCTCTTCGTCTGCGCGACCATCTTCGACCTCGCCGACGTGGCGGGCGGACCGGTCTTCCTCGGCGAGGTCGGCTACTGGACGGCGGTGGCGGCGCTGGTCACGGCGGGGCTGACCGCGGCGGCCGGGATGGTCGACCTGTGGGACGTGCCGCCGGACCGCACCCGTCGTACGGCGATCGGCTTCAACGTCGTCAACGCCGGCATGGCCGGGCTGTTCCTGCTCTCCTGCCTGGTGCGGGCGGAGGCCCCGAACCGGGGAGCGACTGCGGTGCTGCTGGTCGTCGAGGTGTTCGCCCTCGCGGTCGGCGGGGTCGGCGTGCACCTCGGCGCGCGGCTGATGCGGCACTTCGAGGCCGGTCGTGCCGAAGCGGCAGGCTTCGACGCCCTGCGCGGCGGTGTCGACGCCCCCACGATCGAGGTCGTCCGCCCACGTCCGGTCATCCGTCCGCGTCCGTAGCGGGCTCAGGTCCCGCGGCGATGTGCGGTGCGGTGCCGCCGGAAACGCGTTGCCGCGCCGCGCCGGCCCGGACATGCTGGCGCCGTGACGCGAGAAGTGACCTTCGAGGAGTTGCTCGCCGAGGGTGCCGCGGCGCCGGTCGAGGGGTGGGCGTTCGACTGGTTGGCCGGGCGGGCCACCGAGGAGCGTCCACCGTGGGGCTACGCGCGGCTGGTGGCGGCGCGGATGTCCAGCGCCGACGCGGCGCTGGACATCGACACCGGCGGGGGAGAGGTCCTGGCCGAGGTGCCCCGTCCGCCCCGCCTGCTGACCGCGACCGAGGCATGGCTGCCGAACGTGCCGGTGGCGCGGGCCAACCTGGCCCCGTTGAAGGCGAGCGTGGTGGCGGTACGTGCCGACGCGCCGCTGCCGTTCCGCGATGACGCCTTCGACCTGGTGGTCAGCCGGCATCCGGTACGCACCGACTGGCCGGAGGTGGCGCGGGTGCTGCGGCCGGGCGGCACGTTCCTCTCCCAGCAGATCGGCCCCGGGACCGTACGCGAACTCAGCGAGGCGATCCTCGGCCCGCTGCCACCACCGGCGCGCCGCCATCCGGCGCGGGCCGTCGCCGACGCCCAGGCCGCCGGCCTGACCGTGGTGGACCTGCGGGAGGCCACTCTGCGTACCGTCTTTCACGACATCGGGGCGGTGGTCTGGTTTCTGCGCAAGGTGGTCTGGACGGTGCCCGGCTTCACTGTGCAGGCGCACCTGCCCGCCCTGGCGCGCCTGCACGACCGGATCCGGGCCGAGGGATCCTTCGTCGCCCACGCCCGCCGCTTCCTCATCGAGGCCAGAGCGGACCGCCCGTAGCCGTCCAGTCCCGCGTCGTCGCCGCCTGTCCTTACGGTTGGGCGGTGCGGAGGAGGGTGAGCATCTCGGGCAGGTCGAAGAATTCGGCGGTGGCCACGGCGGAGGGGTTGCCGCCGTCGGGGTCGGCGCCGGCGTCGAGCAGCGCGCGTACCGCTTCGGCGTTGCTGCGGAACACGGCCGCCGCCAGCGCCGTCTGCCCCCGGTCGTTGGCGCGTGAGTGGTCGGCGCCCCGGGCCAGCAGCGCGCTCACCGTCTGCGGGTGGGCGTGGTAAGCCGCCAGGATCAGCAGGCTGTCACCCTTCTCGTTGGTCAGGTTGACCGGTAGTCCCGCGTCGACGTACGCGGCGAGTTCGTCGGCCGCGCCGTCGCGGGCCAGGTCGAACATCCGGTGCGCGAATTCCAGGGTCTCCGCGTCGAGTTCCTCGCTCACCGCCTCAGGTTAGTCGGCGTCGCCGTGCCGGTCGCGGCGGGCGGTGGGCCCGGACCGGTCGACGGGGGCGAGGTGATCGCCGGGTCATCATCCCGCCACGCCCTGCTGATCTTCGAGTCCGGCATCCCGGATGGTAGGATTACCTACTAAACCTATAGGCTTTACCGCCTAGACTGGTCGGGACATCCGCCGTCGGACCTCGTGAGGACCTCATGCCTGCCGCGCCCACCACCGAGTCGGACCTGCTCGCCGTCGCCCGACGCTGGGCCGCCGACCCCGCAAGCTGGCCGGTGCCGTTGCGCTTCGACCCCGTCAGTCGGTGGTACGCCCGGCTCGCCGCCGACGACAACCACGAGGTGTGGGCGCTGAGCTGGCTGCCCGGCCAGGGCACCGACCTGCACGACCACGGCGGCTCCTCCGGTGCCTTCCTGGTGGTGTCGGGTGTGCTCACCGAGGAGACGGTGAGCGGCGGCCGCTTGCGCCCACACCTGCTCGCGGCCGGCAGTGGTCGACGGTTCGGCCGCCGGCACGTGCACGTGGTGACCAACCGGCACGACGAGCCCGCGGTGAGCGTCCACGTCTACCGCCCGGCCCTGCGGCGGATGACCCGTTACCGTCTCGCGGAAGGTCGGCTGCTGGTCGCCGAGGTGGCCGAGGCCGGCGTGGCATGGTGATCTTCGGCGGGCCACCGCACCTCAAGACGATGATCTTTTCTGGAAGGAAACCCGTGATGTCGCAGACCGCCCCCTCCGTCACAGGTCCGGTACCACCCCCGGGCTCCCGGGGGATCGACGAGATCCTGGCCGCCGCGCGGGCCCGGATCGACCGGCTCGATCCGGAGCAGGCGCATCTGGCGAACCGGGGCGGCGCGCTGCTCGTCGACATCCGACCCGCCGCCCAGCGGGCCGCACACGGCACGGTGCCGGGGTCGCTCGCGGTCGAGCGCAACGTGCTGGAGTGGCGTTTCGATCCGCGGTGCGCGGCCCGACTGCCCCAGGCGGTCGGGTACGACCTGCCCGTGGTGGTGATCTGTCAGGAGGGCTACACCTCGTCGCTGGCCGCCGCCGCGTTGCAGGATCTCGGCCTGCACCGGGCCACCGACGTGATCGGTGGCTTCGCCGCCTGGCGCATCGCCGGCCTGCCCGTGCTCGGTCCCACCCCGCC
>NZ_POTX01000118.1 GCF_003236305.1 Micromonospora endophytica
CCTGGGGGTGGGTGGTGCGGGCCCACTCCAGCGCCCGCGGGTTCACGTCCGTCGCGACCACCTCGGCGCCGTCGTCGAGCAGGTGACCGACGAGATATTTACCGACCTTGCCCAGCCCGGCCACGCCGACCCGCCTGCCGTGCAGCGTCGGTACGCCCCAGACCTGCTCGGCTGCCGCCCGCATGCCCTGGAACACGCCCCAGGCGGTCAGGATCGAGGAGTCACCCGCCCCGCCGTGCTCGACGCTGCGGCCGGTGACGTAGCGGGTCTCGCGGGCGATCACGTCCATGTCCGGCACGTAGGTGCCGACATCGCAGGCGGTGTAGTACCGACCGCCCAACGACTGCACGAAGCGGCCGTACGCGCGCAGCAGCGCCTCGCTCTTGATCTGCTCCGGGTCACCCCAGATGACCGCCTTGCCGCCACCCAGGTCCAGGCCCGCGAGGGCGTTCTTGTACGCCATGCCCCGCGACAGGTCGAGCACATCGGCGAGGGCCGCCTCCTCGCTCGCGTACGGGTAGAAGCGGGTGCCGCCGAGCGCGGGGCCCAGCGCGGTGGAGTAGATACCGATGATCGCCTTCAGGCCGGTCTGCTTGTCCTGGCAGAACACGACCTGCTCATGGCCGGTGGCGTCGGGGTCGTCGGTGCTGGCGAATACGCCCATGACTGTGGCTCCTGTGTCGGCGGGCGTCCTTGTGGGACGCGGACCTGGTGTACGCCGGCGGGGATGCTGCCGGTGTTGCGAGCCTAGTATCGGCCGCCCGTACCCCGCCCGACCCCGATGGCGCTGTCCCGTCCTGCGGGCGCTCCGCTCGGCCGTGATGACGCCGAGCAACGCTCGGCTTGCGGTTCGTGGGAGGATCGCGCCGTGCCGTCGCTTTTCGCTTCATACCTGCGCGTGTACGAGCCGCTGACCGCCTTCGACCGGGACCGTCAGTCGTACTGGCGGCGCTACGTCGAGCAGGGGCGGGCGGTGGCGCCGGTGGAAGGCCCCGGCCGGCAGCGCAGTTCGGTGATCGAGGCGCTGGGTGCCGGCTGGACCCGGCTGCCCGATCTGCCGGACGAGGCGTACGTGCTGGAGACGGACGAGACGCTGCTGGTCTGCCCCTGGAACCTGCGGATCCGGGTGGCTGAGGCGGCGTTGAGCGCCCGGGACGGAGTGCCTCCCGTGCTGGCCGACGCGTTCGTGCCGCCGGTGCTCGCCGGCCAGGCGAAAGCGGTGGTGGAGGACTGGCGCAGCGGTGCCCGGGTGCTGGAGCACGGTGTGCCGAGGGTGCACGAGCAGATCGCGACCTGGGGCGTACCGCTGCGGTGGTTCGTGCTGTTCGAGCCGGACGAACGGCACCACGTCACCGCGCCGGACCGGCGTGCGCTGCGGTTCCGGACGGAGATCTCCAAGGCGCGCCGCCGCTCGTCGCGGGCCCTGGCGGTGCTGCGCAAGTCGGTGGGTGAGGCGCCGATCACCGAGGCGGTGGAGGAGGCCGCCCGCTGGCTGGAGGAGTTCCATCCGCGCTCGGTGGTCGAGTTGGACTACGGCGGGCTGGTCGAGCTGCTCTCGGACGAGACGCTCGCCGAGGACGACTCACCGGAACTGGTCGCGGCGGGGTTGGCCGGCCTTTCCCGCGGCGAGGCGGAGGAGGCGTCCACCGCCTACGACAAGCTGGTGGCCCGCTGGCGCGCCGTGCAACTTCTGGAGCGCTGCAACTAAGAGCTTCCGGGTCGGCTGACAGATCACCGACAGGACGTGACGCGGCAAACATTACCGGACGCGGTTGGTGATCCCCTTTTGTCCTGTTTACGTACGGTAACGTGAAGAGACTTCGTAGTTGATGCATCACGAACCGTGATCATGAGTCCGAATAAGGTGGATTCTGGTGTGTAAAAGTCGTATAAATCGGGCATGGTTCATCCGTCCGTCTAGGGACGTTCGGCCGTTCGGCCCATGTCGGACATCGGGGACTAGCCGGACCATGGGAGACGCGTCGGCCGGCGGGACCCCGGCCGATGTCTATACATGTGGAGGAGTGACCGATGGCATCGTGAACGCACGAACCAGAGCCGCTGCTCACACCGGCCGAGGTGGCGTCGATGTTCCGTGTCGACCCGAAGACGGTGACCCGGTGGGCGAAGGCTGGCAAGCTCAGCGCCATCCGGACCCTCGGTGGCCACCGTCGTTACCGGGAATCTGAGGTCAGGGCGCTGTTGCAGGGTCAGATCCCGCAGCAACGCCAAGGCGACTGACGGGGGCGCATAGCAGGCTTCGAAGGGCGGCGGATCCAATCCGCCGCCCTTCGTCATGCCCGGGTGTCACTATTCAGTCAACTCGATCCGGATCCCCACCGTGCCGGCCTCGCCGCGGCGCAGCCGGCTGCCGAGCAGCGTCAGCCGGCCGATCATCCGGTACTTCTGCTTGATGAGTCCGCGGATCCGGTTTGTCGCTCCGGGGTCGTACAGGCTCGCTCGGGCCGGCACCGCCTCACCGTGCGGCCGGCCGCGTACGTCGCAGGGTGCCACTGTCACGTCGCCACTGCGCCGGATTCGCTTCACCTTGCCGGCGTCGGACACCGTCCAGACGGCCAGGGCATCGCCGTCTCGAACCGCCCAGACCGGGGTCGGTACCGCCCGGCCGTCTTTTCGGAAGGTCGTGAGGAGAATGTACTTCTCCGCCGCGAGCCGATCCAACGTGGTCATCCGCCCAGGATACGGGTGCCGGCTCCGAGCAGACAGCCGGATAACGTGGCGAATGTGACGGGACAACCACGGATCGGTGACGTCTTCGGGGAACTGCTGCGCGACGCGATGGCCGTGGCCACCGGGGTCGGCCCTCGGCCACTGGCCGGCGGGCGTCTGCCCCGTCCGGTCATCGAGGTGATCGAGCGGGACGACGGGCTGATCAACGGCGCTCCGGCAGCGCACTACCTGGACGGGCCAGCGGACTGGCAGCCGCACGACCACCGAGCGGTGGACCGGGTACGCGGCGACACCCTGGACATCGGCGTCGGCGCCGGCCGGATCGCACTGCTGCTTCAGGAGCGCGAGGTGCCGGTCACCGGGCTGGACGTCTCACCCGGTGCGCTCGCGGTGTGCCGCCGCCGGGGCGTACGCGACCTCGTGCACGGCACTGTCGACGAGCACGCGGCGAGCGGACGGCGCTATGACACCTTCCTGCTGCTCGGCAACAACCTGGGGCTGATCGAGGGCCGGGAACGCGCTCCCGCCTTCCTGGCCGCCCTCGCCGCGATGGCCCGCCCCGGGGCGCAGGTGATCGCGCACGGCACCGATCCGTACGGCACCCGCGATCCCGTACACACCGGCTATCACGAGTACAACCGTCGACGCGGCCGGCTCGGTGGGCAGCTGCGGCTGCGCCTGCGTTACCGCGAACTGGGTACGCCCTGGTTCGACTACCTGGTCTGCTCGCCCGAGGAACTGGCCGGCCTGGTGCACGGCACCGCCTGGCGACTGGTTGACGTGGACGACCGGGACGCGCCCTACTACCTCGCCACGCTCCGCCTGTCCGCCTGACGTGCCGCCCGCCCCCGCGCCGACGTGCCTGGCGTCCCGCGGCCGTCTGGCGTCTGGCATTTGTTAATAGGGGCCCCCTGCTCTACCGGAGGCGTTAACAGGGGGCCCCTCCTTACACCTCAGACCTGGACGGTCGGGGGAAGCTGCTCGGGCGGGAGGCCGCCGTCGCCGTCGACGATCTCGTCGGGCTGGCCGTCCTCGTCGAGGTCGACCATCGTGACGTCCACCTTGCCGTCGCCGTCGGTGTCGAACTGGAACAGGTCGGCCTTGCCGTCGCCGTCGGTGTCGACCACCCAGACGTCGGTACGGCCGTCGTTGTTGGTGTCGGCACGCAGCAGGTCGATGCGCTCGTCGCCGCGAGTCTCGACGGTCTCCTCGGTACCCGCGTGGCCCGCGGTCTCCGGTGCCTGGCTCATCTGCTCGTCCTTCCCTTGGTTGTCGGCGATCATTTACCCGACCTCGCCCGCCCCCACGCATGGGCCGTGGCCGGTGCTGCATAAGGTCGCACGTATGACTGAGCGGAGCGTACGGGCTGGCTCCGGCGTGGCGGCGATCCCGCACGCCAGCGGCGTCAGCGAGCGGGAAAACGTCACTGTGCGGTGGTGTCACCATGACTGAGCGGTTCGTCGTGGTCGGGGCCGGCACCATGGGCCTCGGGATCGCGTACGTGGCGGCGGAGGCCGGACATCTGGTGGAACTGGTCGAGGTGGACCGCGCCCGTGGCGACGCGGCCGTGGCCCGGCTCGCGCAGTTGTGGGAGGGCGCCGTGCGGCGCGGCAAGGCGACCGCCGAGCAGGCCACCGCAAGCCGGCAGCGGGTCACCCTGCGGGCGGGTCTCGCCGAGGTGGCGGCGGAGCCGGACGTGATCGTGGAGGCGGTGCCGGAACGACTCGACCTGAAGCGGGCGGTGCTGATCGAGGCGGAGGCGCTGCGGCCGCTGCTGCTCGGCAGCAACACCTCAAGCATCCCCATCACCGAGCTCGCCGACGGTTTGACACGACCGGAACGCTTCTGCGGGCTGCACTTCTTCAACCCGGTCTGGGCCATGACGCTGCTGGAGATCGTGGTTGGGCCGGCCACCGCAGCGGAGACCACCGACGCGGCCCGCACGCTCGCCGCCCGGCTGGGCAAGGACCCCGTCGTGGTACGCGACATGCCCGGTTTCGCCACCTCGCGACTCGGGGTGGCCCTCGGGCTGGAGGCGATCCGGATGGTGGCCGACGGGGTGGCCAGCCCCGCCGACATCGACAAGGCGATGGCGCTCGGCTACCGGCACCCGGTCGGGCCGTTGGAACTGACCGACCTGGTCGGCCTGGACGTCCGCCTCGACATCGCCCGTACCCTCCAGGCCGCGTACGGGGACCGGTTCGCGCCGCCGTCGCTGCTTGTCGAGATGGTGGCCGCGGGCCGGCTGGGCAAGAAGTCCGGACAGGGTTTCTACAGTTGGGCCGACGGGGTCCGCGCGGGCGGCATCGAGTCGCCCGAGCCGGGGGCGGTGCGATGAGCACCGGGCTGCGAATCGAGGAGCGCGCGGACCGGCTGGTGGTGACCCTGGACCGGCCGGAGAAGCGCAACGCCATCGACGCCGACCTGATCGCCGCGTTGCACGACGTCTGCGCCGAGTTGGAGGCCCGCCCCCGGATGCTGTTGTTGACCGGGGGGACCGACGGGATCTTCGCCGGGGGCGCCGACATCGGCCAGTTGCGTGAGCGGGGCCGGTTGGACGCGCTCGCCGCGATCAACATGGCCGCCTTCGCCCGGATCCGGGCGTTGCCGATGCCGACCGTGGCGGCCGTCGACGGGCCGGCGCTGGGCGGCGGCGCCGAGTTGGCGTACGCCTGTGATCTGCGGGTGTGCACGGAGCGCGCGGTCTTCGGGCAGCCCGAGGTGCGACTGGGCATCCTGGCTGGTGCCGGTGCGACCCACCGGCTGCCGGCGCTGGTCGGTGAGGCCCGCGCCAAGGAACTGCTGTTCACCGGGCGGCGGGTGGATGCCGCGGAGGCGCTACGAATCGGCCTGGTGAACCAGGTGGTGGCGGCACCGGAGGCGCTGCTGCCGGCGGCACACGAGTTCATTGACGAGATGGCCAAGGGATCGGCGTTGGCGCTGCGGCTGACCAAACTCGCCGTGGACGCGCCAGCCGCCGCACACCCGCAGCTGGACCTGGTGAGTCAGGCGGTGCTCTTCGAGGACGAGGAGAAGCACCACCGGATGACCGAGTTTCTGGAGCGGCGGCGCGGGCGCTGACCGGGCCCGGCAACACCACGACGGCCGCACCGTGTCCGGTGCGGCCGTCGGGCGATGGTCAGCGGTTCAGCGCCGCCAGCGGTACGTCAGCGTCCGCGAGCGCCCGGACCACGGCGGCGGACTCACCGAAGCCGATGATCAGGACGGCGTCCGCGCCGAACTCCTTGATCTGCTTGGCGCCGTCGCTGAAGTTGATCGGTGGGGCCTCGGCACCCTCACCGGGCTCGTAGCTGAGCAACTTCACCTTGTCGCCGCCGAAACCGGCCCGCTCCAACTCGGAGCGGACGACGTCCTGGAGGCCCTCGCCGTAGGAATCCTTACGGGCCACGATCGCGATCTTCTGCGGACCGTCCCGGAGGATGACGTCGGCCAGCGCCCGGCCCTGGAGACTGTCCGGCGGGGCGGTACGGAAGTAGAGGCCGTTGTCGTCCGCGTTGGTCAGGCTGGCTGCGGTGTTCGACGGGGAGAACAGGATCCGTCCGCCCTGGACCACGTCCTCCAGCACGGCGGCGGAGATGCCCGAGCCACCCGCGCCGATGATCACGTGAACGCCGGCATCGATGTGGCGGGCCACCGTGGCCTTGGCGACAGTGGGGTTGGTGCCGTCATCACCGTCGACCCAGACCACGTCCTCGCCGAGCACCCCACCGGCGTCGTTGATCTCCTTGATCGCCAGCGCGGTACCGGCGGCCAGCGGCGGGTAGGCCAGCGCCAGGTCACCCGTCTTGGGCAGCAGTCCGCCGATGACCAGCGGGCCGTTGCCGGCACCGGCCGGACGGTTCACCCTCGGCGGCGCCTTGCTGCTCGCCGCCGACTCGTCGCCGGCGCCGACGAACTCCGTCTTGGCGTCGTTGAGCCGCTCACCGTCGAAGTGCAGCGTCGCGTAGCTGGCGGTGGCCGGCTCACCGGCGTCGGTGAAACCGGCGCGGGTGATCGAGACACTGCGGTACTCGATGTCCCTGCCGTCGCGGATGAGCCGCAGACACTGGGCCGGGCTGCCACAACTGGTGCCGTCGTTGGTGACGCCGACGATCTGCTTCGCGATGGCCGCCGGATCGGTGGTGCCGGCGATCTCCGCCGCGAGGGTGCTGATCACCACCGCGTCGTACGCCTCGGCGGCGTAGAGGAAGCCGTCAAGCTGCGGATCGACAGACAGTAGCCGCTTCTTGAAGTCCTCGGGCAGCGGTGTGAGGGGCGTGGTGCCCTTCATGCCGTCCACCAGACTGGCACGATCCTCCAACTCGTCCGCGTACGAATTGGACATGTTGCCGTCGGTGCCGTAGAGGCGCACCTGTTGGGTGGTCGCCTCCTCGGCCTGGTCGTCCCCGCAGGCGCTGGTGGCAAGCAGGAGCGCTGCGCAGGCAGCCAGAGCGGCCGTCCGCGAGCCGCGTGACATGTGCATTGTCGTCCTTCCTCCGGCGAAGGTCCGCTGCGCAGACTAGCGTGCCGCGCCGGTCAACGGGACCATGGAGGTCCGGCTATCCGCAGGTCGCCTCTGATATGCACGGAGAGTAGTCATCTGTCGCTTCTTGACCGGCAGCCCTACTGTGCGGTGGGTGACCGACTCGCCACAGCAAATGCTCGACGACGCCAATGCCATTCTCCGTTCGGCGCTCGACGGGGACTCCGAGGCGGTGACGGGGACCTTCGACGCGGTGGTCGATCGGGACGGCCTCGCCGGCGCGTACGGTGTGGCATGGTGCCTGGCCGCGACGATGGTCGGCGATCCGGTGCCGTCGGGAACCTGTGCGCTCGATTTTCCCGGCATCGAGCAGGCGGAGTACGACGCCCGCTGGGTGGCCCGCTTCGTCAGCGCGTACGCCAACGCCGACCTCGACACCGCTGAGGCGCTGTTCGGTGCGGCGGCGGCCGACGGGCTGCTGCCCGAATGCCTGCTCACCCTCGCTGGTTCGGCAGTGGCCACGCTGCGGCACCGGGCCAGCTGATCAGCATCCCCGCGGATGTGGCCCCTATCGGCCCGGAACGGCCTCATGTCAGGCGGTCGGTCACCGTGGCGGCGAAGCGGGACAGCAGCTCGTGCCAGCCGGCGGTCAACGCCTCCCGGTAGCCTTCGGCAGCCTCGCCGTGCCTGTCGAAGTGCCGGTGCGTGACCTCGACCAGGGTGCCGGAACCTGCCGAGGTGAAGAGCACCTCGACCTCGCTGGCCCGCGCCGGGTCCGGCACCGGGACGCGGTCCGCCCCGATCTGCCAGGTGAAGACCAGGCGGCGAGGCGGATCCCAGATGACGACGCGACCCCAGTCGTTGCGGAACCCGTAGGGACCGATCTCGTAGAGCATCCCGCCGGCTCGGGGCTCCATGCCCAGCTCGGCGAGCGCACCCGGCCCGGACCAGGTGTATTCCGTCACCCACCAGTCGGCGATGTTCCCGGTGAACACCTCATAGGCCCGCTCGGCGGGGGTGGGAACCAGCAGGGTGCTGCGAAGGGCGAACCGGTCATGATCCTGCGTGACTTCCGTCGCATCGGCCATCCCGTGTCCCATAGGCCCGGACCATACCGGCTCATGCCCGCATGCGCAGCTCACGCCAGTACTACCCGATGGGGCAAACAAAAGCGCTGACCGGCGATACGCTGGTCAGCGCTTTGTAAAGCCCGGCGAAAGGCTATGTGGCCAGGGGCGGGGTCGAACCGCCGACCTTCCGATTTTCAGTCGGACGCTCGTACCAACTGAGCTACCTGGCCGTGGTGCTCGGCTCATGCTACCCGGAGGGCGGGACCACCGCCGCGAGGGTCGCATTCCCCGATACGCGGAACGCCGCGCATGGCGCGGCGTCAGCGCTTGCGGTCCTGACGGGACTTGAACCCGCGACCTCCGCCTTGACAGGGCGGCGAGCACTCCAACTGCTCCACAGGACCCAGCTCGTGTTGCATCCGGCCGAAGCCGGACCGTGCCCCCAACGGGATTCGAACCCGTGCTACCGCCTTGAAAGGGCGGCGTCCTGGGCCGCTAGACGATGAGGGCGGCCCCGCCATCATTGCACACTCGCAACGTTGTGCGGACTTGCTCCCATCCGGCCCCGCCGGAGGCTTCGAAAGCATACGTGATGTCTCACCGGACGACCAAACCGGTATGGCCGCAGCGGCAACGGGCCGAGAAAGAGCAGGTCAGGCGGGAGTCAGCGGAGACGCACGATGCCATGGTCGCGTTTCAGCGCAGTGATCACCCGGGAACAGGCGGCGAGGGTGGCGGCCCGGTCACCGCCGCCGTCGTGCAGCAGGACGACCGCTCCGGGCTTGGCGGTGCGCTTGACCCGTTTCGCGATGGTCGCGGCGGTCGGCTTGGCCCAGTCCTGTGGGTCGACCGTCCAGTGCAGCGACCGCATGTCGAGCTTCCGGGCCACCTTCACCACCTCGGCGGTCCACCGGCCGCCGGGCTGGCGGTAGAACGGCACCTCCGCGTCCGGCACTGCCCGCCGGATCTCCTTGTTCGTCCGGACCAGGTCGGCACGGATCTCGGCGATCGGTCGACGGGCCAGGTCGAGGTCGTGGTTCCAGCTGTGGTTGCAGAGCTGATGGCCCTCCCGGACGATCCGACGGACCAGTTCAGGGTGCTTGCGGACCTGGGTCCCCACCACGCAGAAGGTGGCGGTGACCTTGGCCTTCTTCAGCCGGTCCAGCACCTTCGGGGTCCAGGCCGGGTCCGGCCCGTCGTCGAAGGTGAGAGCGACCTTGGCGTTTCCGGTGGTCCGGACCAGACCCGCCGGCAGCTTGGCCGGCAGCGCCCGTAGGCGCGGTTTGGGCGGTGTGGTGCGGGTCGGGGCCGGCGTCGCCTGCGGTGGCAGTGCGGCCGAGGGGGGCGGGCTCGCCGGAGGGCTGGTGTCGGGCGGGCCCGTGCCGGCGCAGCCGGACACCAGCAGCACGGCCAGGCCGGTGGCGCAGGCGAGCAGGAGACGTGAACGCATCGTTCGCTCCCGAGGGGTCGGGGTAGGCGTACCCCTCGACGCTAGTTGCCCGGTTTCACCGGCATCCACGGCGGGTCAGGGCCCGAACGCCCTGCGTACCGCGGCACCTTGGCGCGGGGGCCGGTGGTGGGCCAGTTCGTGCGCCGGGACGGATCAGGAGGCGGCCGAGCGGTCCAGCGAGTCGCGTACGGCGACAGCGAGCGAGAGCGCCTCGGCCAGGTCGACCGGGCGGACCACTCCGGCGGGCAGGTTGTCGGCCTGCCAACCCGGCCCGGCGGCCAGCACCAGCAGTGGGCGGCGTGGCGCGGTGAGCAGGGCGGTGAGCTGGGACGCGTCAGCGGTGAACCGGAGATGTGACCAGACCACCACGGCGGCCGGCCCGGTCCGGTCGATGGCGTCCAGCAGGGCGGTCACCGGCACCCGGGCACCGAGCATCCGGTGGTTGACACCGGCCTCCGCGAGGGCGGCGGCCAGCGCCTCCAGGGGCAGGCTGTGCTGTTCCTCGTCGGCACAGGAGAGCAGGATGCGAGGCGGCCCGGCGGGAGCCGGGCGAGCCGTCACGATGGCGGCGAACGCCGCCGACACGCACCGGGACAGCAGGTGCTCGACCTCGATCAGGGAACCGGTCGCGGCGTGCCGTTCACCGATGCCGACGAGCACCGGACGGAGCAGCCGGTCCCAGGTGCGGACGACCCCGTCGGTGGCAATGGCCCGGGTAACCGTCTCAGTGATCGCGAGGGCGTCCAGTCGCATCGCGGCGCGGGCCAGACCGCGGGCCGCCGGGCCGGCGCGACCGACCGGGATCGCCGTGCCACCGCCGTCTCGAAAGCTCCTCGGCCGCGCCCGGACGGCGGTGCCGTCGGGCGGTGTGCCGGGTACCTGCCGCGCCCAGCGGGCCGCCTCCGCCGGGCTGACGCCCTCGGAGGTCAGCCGCAGCATGATCTCCAGCCGGGCCAGGTCGGCAGGGGTGTAGCGCCGGTGGTGCCCGGGCACGTGCTGACTGGGCCCGAGGCCGTACCGCTGATGCCAGGTACGTAGCGTGGTCACTGCCACACCCAGTCGACGGGCGACCGCGCCGGCGCTCAGCGCCTCATCGGCCACCCGACCGCTCCGACGGGTGCAGCAGCCGGTCCAGTACGCCGCCCAGCCAGGGGGCGTACGAATCGGGATCTGTGGTGAGTGTGGTGGCAAGTGTGGCCGGGTCGACCCAACGCAGCTCGGCGACCTCCGTCGGGTCGGGGCGCAACACGGTGTCCGGGCTGAGTTCGCCGCGCAGCACGTGGTCGTACTCCACCTCGACACGCCCGGTGGCTGGATCCTCGGCGCGGTAGACGTAGGCCCCGACCTCGGTCAGTGGCACCGGGCCGGCCCCCAACTCCTCCGCGAGCCGCCGATGCGCGGCCTCGGTGAGCGACTCACCCGGCAGGGGGTGCCCGCAGCAGGAGTTGGCCCAGCGCAGCGGAAACCGGGTCTTCGCCGCCGCGCGGCGTTGAAGCAGCATCCGGCCGTCCGGCGCGACAAGCAGCACGGAGAAGGCGCGGTGCAGCTGACCCGGCGGCCGGTGCGCGGCGGCCACCGTGGTCTCGCCGACGGCGTGACCAGCGTCGTCGACCAACTCGACCAGGTGAGCCTCCCGGGACGGTGGCATCAGTGCCGTCCTCCGTTCGCGACGTCGATGCTGCGCTGGGTGGGACTGCCGGTGTTCACTTGCCTTCCCCGGTCACCCGGCTGGCGGCGAGCTTGCCGGAGATGAGCACCATCGGGACTCCCACGCCGGGCTGGGTGCCCGAGCCGACGAAGACCACGTTGGACAATGATCGATGCATGTTGGACGGCCGGAACGGACCGGTCTGGAAGAGCGTGTGCGCCGAGGCGAACGGGGTGCCGGCGGCCATGCCCTGCTCCGCCCACTCGGCCGGGGTGACCGCCCGGAGCACCTCGACGCCCGCGCCGAAGCCGAGGTAGCCGCGCTGCTCCAGGGTGTTGATGAGTTGGTCGGTGTAACGCTGGGTGAGGTCGCCACGCCAGTCGAACGGCGCCCGGTCCAGGTTGGGGACCGGGGCGAGCACGTAGTAGGTGTGCCGGTCGGCGGGCGCCACCGCCGGGTCTGTCCGGCTCGGGTTGGTGACCAGCAGGGACGGGTCGGTCATCAGCTCACCGCGCCGGATCACCTCGTCAAAGGTGCCCTTCCAGGCCCGCCCGAAGTGGATGTTGTGGTGGGCGATGCGACGGTACCCCTGGGTCGAGCCGACGTGTAGCACGACGCAGGACGGCGAGTAGGTCAACCGGCGCGGACGCGACGGTGGGAGCAGGTCACGGTAGGCCACCGGCAGGTCGGGGTTGAGCACCACGACGTCCGCCGGGACGAACTCGCCGTCGGCGGTCAGCACGCCGGTGGCCCGGCCGTTCGCGGTCACCACCTGGGTGACAGTGGTGCCGTACCGGATCTGCACGCCGTGCTTCTCGGCGGCACCGGCCAGGCCCCGGGAGACCGCGTGGATCCCGCCGCGCGGGAAGTAGACCCCGGCCACCGAGTCGAGATACGCGATCACCGCGTAGATCGCCAACGCGTCGTGCGGGGCGAGGCCGGCGTACATGGCCTGGAAGGAGAAGATCCGCCGGGTACGTGGGTCCCGGAAGAACTGGTCGATCTTGGTCTGGAGGCGCCGGAAAGCACCGTTGGCCAGCAGCCGGAGCAGGTTGGCGGTGAGCAGGTCGGTGGGGGCGTCGAGGTTGCGCTCGATGAAGTCGGCCCGCTCCAGCCGCCACAGCTCGCGGGCGAAGTCCACGAAACGGAGGTAGCCGTCGGCCTCCTGCGGCCCGCAGACCCGGGAGATCTCCGCCGCCATCCGGGTGGTGTCGGTGAGCACGTCGAGCGTGGAGCCGTCCGGGTAGTAGGCCCGGTAGGCGGGGTCGAGCGGGATCAGGTCGACCCAGTCGGTCAGTTCCTCGCCGACGGCGCCGAGCGCCTCGGCGATCAGGTCGGGCATGGTGAGCACGGTCGGGCCGGTGTCGAACTCGTAGCCGTCGACGCTGAGCCGGCCGGCCCGCCCACCCGGCACCGGCTCACGTTCCAGCAGGGTCACCTGCCGTCCGCTGCCGGCCAGGTGCAGCGCGCAGGCCAGGCCGCCCAGGCCAGCGCCCACGACCACGACCCGGTCCGTACGTCCGTCAACGGTGCGCACCGACGACCACCTTTCTGTTTACGGAGCCCATCATGCCGACCGTCGAGCGGCCGCGGTCGCGAGGCCGACCAGGGCGGTGCGGGCGGTCTCGTCGATGGTGAGAGCGTCCAGCGTCGCCAGCGCGTCCTCGATCCGCTCGTCGATCATCCGTTCGATCCGGTCGACCGCGCCGGTGTCGCGCACCACCTCGGCGAGCTGGGCGACCGCCGACTCGGTGACGTGCGGGCCGGTGCCCGCAAGAGCCCGGCGCTGCGCCGGGCTGGCCAGTTGGCGGGCCAGCATGAGCAGGGCTGTCGGCTTGCCGGTGCGGAGGTCGTCGCCGGCCGGTTTGCCGGTGGTGAGCGGGTCGCCGTAGACGCCGAGCAGGTCGTCGCGGAGCTGGAACGCCTCGCCTACCGAGCGGCCATAGCGGGTGTAGGCGGTGATCACCGTGGCGTCGTCCGCTCCGCACAGGCTGGCACCAAACAACAGCGGCCGCTGGACGGTGTAGCTGGCCGTCTTGTAGCGGGCCACCCGCAGGGCCCGATCCACCGACCAGTTGCTGGGATCGGTCTCGCCGAGGACGTCGAGGTACTGACCGGCGATCGTCTCCACCCGCATCCGGTCGTAGCCGCGCCGGACCTGCATCAGTTGGGGAGCGGGCAGTGCGGTGCGGGCCAGGAGCTGATCTGCCCAGACCATGCAGAGGTCACCGATCAGCACCGCGACCGCCTCGCCGAAGCGGTCGGAGTTGCCGTTGCGGCCGGCGGCGGCGTGTCGGGAGGCCACCGCGACGTGCGCGGTGGGCCGGCCCCGCCGGAGGGCGGAGGCGTCCATCACGTCGTCGTGCACCAGCGCGAAGGTGTGCAGCAGCTCCAACGTGGCCAGCGCGGGCAGCACCGGATCGACCGGCTGGTCGGCGCCGACCACCCCACGCCAGCCCCAGTACGCGAAGGTCGAGCGGACCCGTTTGCCGCCGGCCAGAACGCAGTCGCGGGCCGTGGCGGCGAAATCACCCATAGCTGCGTCGATTTCGCGTAACGAATCGACCTCGGGAGTCAGGAACTCGGCCAGGATCCGGTCGATGGCTGTGCCGAGGTCTCGGGTGTAAGCGGCCAGAACGGCCTGAATCGGATCATCTTCGTCGATCGATTGATCAGGCGCCACGCGAAGCAGGTTACCCGTTAGTTCGTCGTTGGCCATGGGGCTGAGCGTACCCTAAGGTTGCAAGTTGCGTCGATTGGTGCGTCGATTTACCGGGAGGGGCCATGGAACAGGATCTCGCCGCCGCCTACGGAAGATGTCGTGAGCTGCACAAACGTCATGGCCGTACCTACTATCTCGCCACCCGCCTGCTGCCCGCTTGGAAACGGCGGCATGTGCACGCTTTATATGGATTCACTCGGTACGCCGACGAGATCGTCGATCAGACCGAGGCCCTGCCGCCGGCCGAACGCGCCGCCCAGCTCGACGACTGGGGTGGGCGGTTCGTCGCCGGGCTGCACGGCGAACCGGTCGACGACCCGCTGCTGCCCGCGGTGCTGCACACCATCGCCGTCTTCGACCTGGACCGGGAGGACTTCGCCACGTTCCTCAAGAGCATGACGATGGACCTGACCGTGTCGTCGTACCGCAGCTATGGCCAGCTGGTCGACTACATGGAGGGGTCCGCGGCGGTCATCGGCACCATGATGCTGCCCATCCTGGGCAGCTCCGACCCGTCGGCGGCCCGCGAGCCGGCCCGCCAGCTCGGCTTCGCGTTCCAGCTCACGAACTTCATCCGGGACGTCGCCGAAGACCTGGACCGGGGCCGGACGTACCTGCCCGTCGACGACCTGGCCGCGTTCGGCGTGACAGCGGACGACCTGGCGGCCTGCCGGGCCGCCGGCCGGGCCACCGAGGCGGTACGGGAACTGATCCGGCACGAGGTGGGCCGGGCCCAGGCGCACTACGCCGCCGCGGCACCGGGAGTGACGCTGCTCGACGCCGGTTCACAAGCCTGCATCCGCACCGCGTACGCCCTCTATGGCGGGATTCTCGACGAGGTGGCGGCCCAGGACTACGACGTGTTCGTCAGGCGGGCCACGGTGCCGCAGCGACGCCGGATGGCGGTGGCCAGCCGGGCCCTGCTCACCCCGACCGGCACGCCCGTCGCGTTGCCCGGCCCACCGCTGCCGTGACCGGGCGTACCGGCATCGTGCTCTTCACCCGCGACCTGCGGGTGCACGACCACCCGGCGCTGGCCACCAGCTGCGCCGCCTTCGACCGGGTGGTGCCGCTCTATGTCCTGGACCCGGCGCTGGCGCAGCTGTCGCCCAACCGCACCCGGTTCCTGCACCAGAGCCTCGCCGCGCTGCGGGCCGCACTGCGTGGCCTCGGCGGCGACCTGGTGCTCCGACACGGCGACCCGGTCGCCGAGACCATCCGGCTGGCCGGTGAGGTGGGTGCGGAGGGCATCGCGCTCAGCGCCGACGTCTCGCGGTACGCCGAGCGACGGGCCACCCGGCTCCGCGCCGAATGCGAGCGGCACCGGCTGCACCTGCGGTTCTTCCCCGGGCTCACCGTCGTCGACCCGGGCGCGCTCCGCCCGACCGGCGGCGACCACTATCGGGTGTTCAGCCCATACCACCGGGCCTGGAGCGCACACCGGTGGCGGGACGAACTGGGCCCACCGGCTCGGGTGACGCTACCGGCCCAGGTGCCGGTGGGTCGCCTCCCCGCCGTGCCGGCCGGGGACTCGCCGGAGGCCGTCCCCGGTGGCGAGGACGAGGCGTGGCGTCGGTTGACGACCTGGCTGCCGGCCGTGCCGCACTACGGCGACCGGCACGACGACCTGGCCGGTGACGGCACCTCCCGGCTCAGCCCCTACCTGCGCTTCGGCTGCCTCTCCCCACTGACGGTGGCGAACCGGGCCGACCGCGACTCGCCGTTCGTGCGGCAACTCTGCTGGCGGGACTTCTACCACCAGGTCACCGCCGCCTTCCCGGACATCTCCCGCAGGGCGTACCGGCGGGGCGCCACCGAGCACTGGCGCTATGCCGACGACACGCTCGCCGCGTGGCAGCAGGGACGCACCGGACTGCCCATCGTGGACGCCGGGATGCGGCAGTTGCGGGCACAGGGCTGGCTGCACAACCGGGCCCGGCTGATCACGGCCGGCTACCTGACCAAGACGATGGGCCTGGACTGGCGGGACGGGGTGGCGGTCTACTTCCGCTGGCTGCTGGACGGGGACGTGGCGAACAACTCAGGCAACTGGCAGTGGGTCGCCGGCACCGGCAACGACACCAGGCCGTACCGGGGATTCAACCCGATCCGCCAGGCCGAGCGATACGACCCGGACGGCGCGTACGTGCGGCGCTGGGTGCCGGAACTGGCCACGGTGCCGGGCGCGGCGGTGCACCAGCCGTGGCGCCTGCCGACGGCGCTGCGGCGCACCCTCGACTACCCGTCGCCACTGGAGGTGCCCGGCCCGGAACCGGTCTGGCTGCGCTGACCCTGGACCCGGAAGGCGTGTGGCCGACGGCGGGACGGTACGCGATGCTGTCAGCATGACGGAGCCGGAACTGGTGGACGTGGTCGTGCTCGGGCTCGGGGTCGGCGGCGAGGAGGTGGCCGGGCGACTCGCCGAGGCCGGGCTCAGCGTGGTCGGCATCGAGCGGAACCTGGTCGGCGGGGAGTGCCCGTACTGGGGCTGCATCCCGAGCAAGATGATGATCCGGGCGGCGAACGCGATCGCCGAGGCCCGCCGGGTCGACGGGCTGGCCGGCACCGCGCAGGTCCACCCCGACTGGACGCCGGTGGCGAAACGGATCCGCGACGAGGCCACCGCCAACTGGGACGACACCGCCGCGGTGCGGCGCTTCACCGACAAGGGTGGGCGCTTCGTGCGGGGCAGCGGCCGGTTCGACGGGCCAGCTCGGGTGCGGGTCGGCGAACAGGTGTTCCAGGCCCGGCACGGGATCGTGCTCGGCACCGGCACCAAGGCGACGGTGCCGCCGATCGACGGGCTGGCCGACACGCCGTACTGGACCAACCGCGAGGCCATCGAGGTCGAGGAACTGCCGGAATCGCTGCTGGTGCTGGGCGGTGGCGCGATCGGGCTGGAGCTGGCCCAGGTGTTCGCCCGCTTCGGCGTACGGGTCACGGTGCTGGAAGCGTCGGAACGCGTGCTCCTCGTTGAGGAGCCGGAGGCGTCCGAGGCGGTCGCCGCCGCGTTGCGGGCCGACGGCGTGCAGATCCAGACCCAGGTCAAGGCCGCGCGGATCGAGCACGACGCCGACGGCTTCACCCTGCGCGGGGCCGGCGGCGAGGAGTTCACCGCCGACCGGCTGCTGGTGGCCACCGGACGCCGCGCCCACCTGGACGAGCTGGGACTGGACACGATCGGGGTGGACGCCGGTCGGCGCTACCTCTCGGTCGACGACCGGCTGCACGTCACCGACGGCGTCTGGGCGGTCGGCGACGTGACCGGCGAGGGTGCCTTCACCCACGTGGCCATGTACCAGGCGGCAATCGTCGTCGCCGACGTGCTCGACCACGCCCGGCGCGCCGACCCCGGCGCGGATCCCAGCGGCACCGCCAGCGTGGTGGGCGGCGCGGTCGGCGCGGCCAGCGCGTTGGCGGCCACCGGCGCCAGCGGCTCGGCCGGATCGGTGCCGCGCGCCGACTACCGGGCGCTGCCCCGGGTCACCTTCACCGACCCCGAGATCGGCGCGGTCGGCCTGACCGAGCGGCAGGCCCGGGAACGCGGCATCAACGTGCAGATCGGTTTCTCGAAGCTCTCCTCGAACACCCGGGGCTGGATCCACAAGACCGACGAGGGCGGCTTCATCAAACTGATCGCCGACGCCGATCAGGGCGTCCTGATCGGGGCCACCTCCGCCGGGCCGGCCGGCGGCGAGGTGCTCTCCGGGCTGGTGGTGGCCGTGCACGCGGCGGTCCCGCTGACCCAGCTCCGGCACATGATCTACGCCTACCCCACCTTCCACCGCGCCATCTCCGAAGCCCTCCGCAACCTGCCCTCCTAGCCCGTTACCTCCCCTGCTTTGAGATCTTGGACGATTTCGGCCCTGGGGGCCCTCGGAGGGGCCATTACGTACCAAGGTCGGCGGGGGTGCGGCGGGTAGCGAAGAGGGTGGGAG
>NZ_POTX01000119.1 GCF_003236305.1 Micromonospora endophytica
GGGTGGGGTCGAGGTGTTGTTTGACGGCGCGCAGGTGGGACAGGTTCGTCAGCTCGCCCCAGAGGTCGACGGCCCGGCGGACCGGCGGTGGGGCGGCGAGCACCAGGCAGCGGCCCTGCCGGGCGAGCAGCACGCTGCGCACGGCGACCAGGATCGCGGCCACCCGGTCGGGCGGCATCGTGCCGGGCAGGGCGGCGTGCACCAGGCCGAGCCCGGCCGAGCCGCGGACCGGCACCGGCGCACCTGCCGCGTCGCGCAGCGCATACACGGCGGCGTGCAGGTGGGCGATCGGCACCTCCAGCCGTAGCGCGGTGTCGCCGGGGGCGAAGGGATAGCTGCGCCACCACGGTGGGGCCGACCGGGTCACCGTCGACCGGCTGCCGAACAGGGACAGCAGCCGGTCGGTGCGCTCCGCCACCTCGGCGGGCCCACCCTCCAGCAGCACCACGAGTGAACCGGCAGCCGCCGGAGCTGTCGACTGACGCCCCGTCATCGACGGATGGCGTGCCATCGCCTCGGCCCGGCGGTCCCGCTTCGGCCGGGATCCCGCGCCGGCCGGCAGGTCCAGCTCCACCGCGGCGGGTTCGAGGCGGGCGGCGAGCACCGCCCGCACCAGGTCGTGCACCTCCAACGGGGTCCACACCGGGCGGGTCACCCAGACCCGGCTGGCCGGCAACGCCTGCACCCGCAGCGTCGCGCTGACCAGCACGCCGAGCGCTCCCTCGGATCCGCACAACAGCCGGGCCTGCGCCAGCCCGGCCGCCCCACCGCCGGCCTCGGTCAGCTCACCGTCGGCGGCCAGGTAGCGCAGGCCGACGAGCTGGTCACAGGCGCTGCCGTGGCGGTGCCGCAGCGGGCCGGCCTCGTCGGCGGCGAGCACGCCGCCGATGGTGGCGCCGGGTGACGGGGCGTCCACCGCGAGCCGCTGGCCGGCGCGCTCCAGCGTGGCCTGCACGGCCCGCAACGGCGTGCCGGCGCCGACCTCAACCATGCGCAGCGGCGCGCCGGCAGACCTCCCGCGTGGCGGCGCCTCGGCGCCGGCCTGCCCCCCGCGCGCCGACGTGCCGGTGCTGGCGCCGGGCCTGCCGTGGCCCGGCGGCTGGGCGACGATGCCCGGCGGCTGGGCGACGATGCCCGCCAGCCGTCCGGTGTCGAGCATGATGTCAACTCGCTCGGGCGGCGCGCCCCAGTCGATCTTGGTGCCGGCACCCCGCGGCACAACTGTCAGGTCATGTTCGGCGGCCAGCCTCAGCACCTGCGCCGCCGCGTGCGCGCCGCCCGGCACCGCCACCCAGCGCGCCGGCCGTCCGGCCACCTCGTCGGCCGCACCCGCGAACCGGGCGAAGCGCGGACCACAGATCTCGGTCAGTCGGCGGGCGATGTCGAGGGCACCGGACGAACCGGTCGAACGTGCAGGCACCATGGCTGCGATCGTACATGTGTTCGAATGATCGGGGGTGGAGGTTTGCTCCGCCCGTCGCGCGGACGCGGCCGGTAACGTGGCGCCGTGACCACCGAGACCCCCGTACCCGTAGCCAGGCGAGTACCGACCGAACGCATCCACCACGGCGACACCGTCGTCGACGAGTACGCCTGGTTGGCCACCAAGGACGACCCGGAGACGATCAGCTACCTCGCCGCCGAGAACGCGTGGACCGAGGCCCGGACCGCGCATCTGGCCGGGCTGCGGACGGAGTTGTTCGAGGAGATCCGGCGACGGACCCAGGAGACCGACCTGTCCGTGCCGACCCGCAAGGGTGGGCACTGGTACTACACCCGCACCGTGGCAGGTCAGCAGTACGGCGTGCACTGCCGCCGGGCGGTCCGCGCGGGCGAGGTCGCACCGCCGGTGAGCGCCGACGGCGCCCCGCTGGAGGGCGAGGAGATCCTGCTCGACGGCAACCAGCTCGCCGAGGGGCACGACTTCTTCTCCCTGGGGGCCTTCGACGTCAGCCCGGATGGGCGTTTCCTGGCGTACTCCACTGATTTCTCCGGCGACGAGCGGTTCACCCTGCGGATCAAGGATCTCGACACCGGCGAGTTGCTGCCCGACGAGATCCCCGGGACCTTCTACGGCACCGCCTGGTCCGCCGACGCCTCGGTGCTGTTCTACGTCACCGTCGATGAGGCGTGGCGTCCGAACCGGGTCTGGCGGCACGTGATGGGCACGCCCGCCGCCGACGATGTGGTGGTGCACGCGGAGGAGGACGAGCGCTTCTGGGTGGGGGTCGAGTTGACCCGCTCGGAACGGTTCATCCTGATCGACATCGCCAGCAAGATCACCAGCGAGGTACGGGTCATCCCGGCCAGCAACCCGACCGGCGAGCCGGCGGTGATCGCGCCCCGACGGCAGGGCGTGGAGTACTCGGTAGAGCACCACGGGCACCGGTTCCTGATCCTGCACAACGACGGCGCCGAGGACTTCGCGCTGGCGTACACCTCGGCGGACGCGCCGGGGGACTGGGTGCCGCTTGTCGAGCACTCCCCCGGCACCCGGCTGGAGTCGGTGGACGCCTTCGCCGACCACCTGGTCGTCACCCTGCGCAGCAACGGCCTGACCGGGCTGCGGGTGCTGCCGATCGGTGGCGGCGACCCGCACGACATCGAGTTTCCCGAGCCGCTGCACACGGTGGGCCTGGACGCCAACCCGGAGTACCGCACCGGGCGGTTGCGGCTGCGCTACACCTCGCTGATCGTCCCGGACTCGGTGTACGACTACGACCTGGTGACCCGCGAGCTGACCCTGCTGCGTCGCCGGCCGGTGCTGCCCGGACCGGACGGCCGGGCGTACCAGCCGGAGGAGTACGAGCAGCACCGGGAATGGGCGCTGGCCGACGACGGCACCAAGATCCCGATCTCGCTCGTCTGCCGCCGCGACACCCCCCGCGACGGCTCCGCGCCCTGCGTCATCTACGGCTACGGCTCGTACGAGGCCAGCATGGACCCGTGGTTCTCGGTCGGCCGACTCTCCCTGCTGGACCGTGGGGTGGTCTTCGCGGTGGCCCACGTGCGCGGCGGCGGCGAGTTGGGTCGACGCTGGTACGAACAGGGCAAGATGCTGGCCAAGAAGAACACCTTCACCGATTTCGTGGCCTGTGCCCGACACCTGGCCAAGGCGGGCTGGACCGCGCCGGACCGGCTGATCGCCCGGGGCGGCTCGGCCGGCGGGTTGCTGATGGGCGCGGTGGCCAACCTCGCGCCGGACGCCTTCACCGGCATCGTCGCGCAGGTGCCGTTCGTGGACGCGCTCAGCTCCATTCTCGACCCGTCGCTGCCACTCACCGTCACCGAGTGGGAGGAGTGGGGCAACCCCCTCGACGACCCGGAGGTGTACGCGTACATGAAGTCGTACACCCCGTACGAGAACGTGGCCGCGCACGACTATCCGGCGATCCTCGCCATGACCGGCCTCAACGACACCCGGGTGCTCTACCACGAGCCGGCGAAGTGGATCGCCCGGCTGCGGGCGGTCGCGCCGCAGGGCGAATACCTCCTCAAGACCGAGATGGAGGCCGGACACGGCGGGCCGAGCGGGCGGTACGACGCCTGGCGGGAGGAGGCGTTCGTCAACGCCTGGATTTTGGACCGGCTCGGCCGCGCCTGAGCTTCGCCACCGATGACCGGAATCGACGAACCGAGCCCGCGCCGGGAGCCGACAGCGGCCCGGCGCGGGCCGGTCTGGTTGAGCCTCGGCCTGGCCGCCACGGCCCTGCTGGCCTGCTGCTGCTCAGCGCTTGTCGGCCTGGCCATCGCCTGGTCCACCGGCCTCTTCCACCCGAACTGACCGCCCCCGCCCTACGGAAAAAGGTGGGGCTGGGTATACCCGGGAAGGTGGATCCAGTCGGCTGGGGTGGCCCTGACCGCGTCACTAGCGTTCCCGGCATGACGACCGCCGCACCCACCCATCTCGCCCAGGCCATGCGTCGCCGCCGGTATCCGCTCACCGGTTGGCCGTGGCGCGCCCTGGCCTACCTGCTGACGAGCGTGCCGCTGGCCGGCGTACTCTCGCTCGGGCCGCTCGTGGTGCTGGCACCACTGTTCGCCGCCACAAGCGCCGCGCGGCAGGGGCGGCCCGTGTCGCTGCCGCTCACCGTGTTCCTGACCGTTGGCGCGTTGACCGTGCTGGCGCTGGCACCGCTGCTCGCCGTGCCGGTGGCGGCCTTCGAACGGTACCGGCTCGGCCTGGTCGACGACCGGCCGCTGCCCCCGACGCCCTGGCGCGGGTTCGTCGCCCGCTACACCACGGGGGCGGCCTGGCGGGAGGCGGCGTACCTGTTCCTCCTCGGCACTGTGGTGCCCGCCGTGTACTGGCTGTTCATTCTGCTCGTGACGCTGGTGCTGCTGCTGGTCGCCAGCCCGTTCGTGGTCAGTCCGGGCGAGCAGGTCAGGGTGCTCTGGAGCACCGCCGAAACCCCCGGGCAGGCCGTGCCGTACGCGATCGTCGGGGTGCTGCTGCTGCCGGTGCTCTGGACACGGTCGGCGTGCTCGCCGCCGCCCAGGGCGCGGTGGCCCGGTGGCTGCTCAGCTCGGACGGCACCGCGCTGAGCGAGGTGACCCGGTCCCGCGCCCGGCTGGTCGACACGTACGAGGCCGAACGCCGGCGCATCGAGCGTGACCTGCACGACGCGGCTCAACCCCGGCTGACCAACCTCGGCCTCCAGATCGGCCTGGCTCGGTTGGACGTGCCCGACGACTCCCCGGCCGCCCGGCCGCTGGACGCGGCGCACGAGCAGGCCAAGGGGTTGATGGTGCTGCTCCGGCAGATCGTCCGGGGCATCCGGCCGCAGAGCCTCGTCGACCTGGGGTTGGCCGGGGCGGTGCGGGAACTCGCCGACGAGTCACCGGTCCCGGTCGAGGTACGGGCCGAGTTGCCCCGACCGCTGCCGGAGGCGGCCGAGACGACCGCGTACTTCGTGGTGTCGGAGGCGCTCGGCAACGTCGCCCGGCACGCGGCGGCGACCCGGGCCGAGGTGCAGCTCACCGACACCGGCACCGGGTTGACCGTCGAGGTCACCGACGACGGCCGGGGTGACGCGGACCCGGCGCGCGGCAGCGGCCTGACCGGGCTCGCCGACCGGGTCGCCGCCGCCGACGGGCGACTGCTGCTGTCCAGCCCACCGGGCGGCCCCACGGTGCTGCGGGTGGAACTACCGTGGTCGGCATGATCCGGGTCGTGCTCGCCGAGGACGAGGTGCTGCTCCGGGAGGGCCTGACCGCCCTGCTCGCCCGGTTCGACTTCACGGTGCTGGACGCCGTCGGCACCGCCCCGGCGCTGCGGGAGGCGGTCCGGGCGCACCGGCCCGACCTAGTGGTCACCGACATCCGGATGCCGCCCGGGCAGCGCGACGACGGGTTGCGCGCGGCGGTGGAGCTGCGCGCCGAGCAGCCGGGCCTGGCCGTGGTGGTGCTCAGTCAGCACGTGCAACCGGAGTACGCTTCCGCGCTGCTGGACAGCGCCGACGGCCGCCGGGTCGGCTACCTGCTCAAGGATCGGGTCGCCGAGGTCACCGAGTTCGTCGACAACCTGCGTACCGTCCTGGCCGGCGGCACGGTGGTCGACCCGGACGTGGTCCGCCGGCTGCTGCACCGCCCCCGCGACCCGCTCGCCGCCCTCTCCGCCCGCGAGCGGGAGGTGCTGGTCCTGGTCGCCGAGGGGCGGTCGAACGCGGCGATCGCGGCCCGGCTGCACGTGACCGAGGCGGCCGTCGGCAAACACGTCGGCAACATCCTGGCCAAGCTCGGCCTGCCGCCGGACGACGACACCAACCGCCGGGTGCTGGCCGCGCTGACCTGGCTGCGGGCCAATCCCGCCTGACCGGGCCGGGTTCAGCCGGCCCGCAGCTCCTCCACCGCCGTGTTCTGGCGGAGGAAGAGCACCCCCAGCCCGACCGTGAGCAGGGTCGCGGCCACCGCGCCGGCACCCAGCAACGCGAGCTGGTCCAGCGGTACGTCCGGCGAGTAGGTCATGCCACCGGTACGCACCAGCTCGGTGTGGCGGTCGCGAGTGGCCGGATCGGCACACAGCTCGGTCGTCGCCCGGCACACCGTTTCCCAATCGCCGGCCAGGACGATGTCGGGGTTGAGCAGCCGGCCGATGGTGTAACCGGCGCCGAGCGCCAGCAGTACGGCGGGCACCATCGGGGTCAGCACCTGCCAAAGGATCGAGACACCGATGGTGGCTCGGGGCACCCCGCCCGCCACGAGGGCCGCGTACGTCCGGCGGCGTGCGGTGATTCCCTCGATCAGCATGACGAGCAGTCCGGCGGCGGCAATCGCCACCGCCACGGCGACCGCTAGGTCGACCAGGTCGACGGCCCGCAGGTAGAACTCGTTGCGCCCGTCGCCGAAGTCTGACTGCCAGTTCTGCTTCCGCTCGATGTCGTCCCTGAGCTGGAACTGGGCCCGGAACGCCGCCGCACCGGCACCGAAGACCAGCGCCGCGAGCAGGGCGGCGAAGGTACGGCTACCGGCCCACGGATCCTCGCTCAGCCGGCCGGCCGCCAGCAGTTGGGCCGGGCTGCTGGCGTGTCGATGCAGCAACCGCCCGGTTTGTCGGGAGATCCAGGCGGCCCCGAGGATCACCCCGAGCACCGCCGCGAACGCGACCACGAGGACCCCCACGAAGAACCAGCGGGTCAGCCGGTCGCCGGACGCCTCCCGGATCGGCTGGAACAGGGCGGCGCCCAGCACGCCGAGCGCGATCAGCAGTGCCGGCCAGGGGCGCGGCGGACCGGCCCGGCGGGTCCGGCGGACCACCCCGAGCGGTGTGGCGGTGATCCGACGCAGCATCAGGGCGGTGGCCGCAGCGGCCACCATCGGCAGGGCCAGCACCACCAGTGCCAGTTCCGGCAAGGTCGGCAGGACGTCGGTGGGCAGCGGAAGCCGGCCGTCGGTGTCCGGGCGGTGCAGCAGTGCCCGCCCGACGAGGTAACTGGCGAGCCCGATGAGTGTGCCGATCAGGCTCGCCAGCCCGGTCTCCAGCACCGCGATCCCGGTCACCTGGCCGGGAGTGGCACCGGCCAGCCGCAGCGCAGCGAGCCGACGGTCCCGGGTCGGCGCGCCGAGCCGGGCGCACTGACCGGCCAGGGCCAGCACCGGAATGGTGAGCAGCAGGATCGCGAAGGCGGTGCCGCCGCGTAGCCCCGGCTCCCGCAGCAGGGCGTTGGTGTACTGCTCCGAATGTGCGCCCGAGTCGCCGGGCGGCGTCTGGATGGCCAGCACACTCAGTGCGGCCAGCACGGCGAGCGAGGCCAGCAGGGCACTCAGCGCGGTCAGGGCCACTCGCGCCGCGTCGGTGCGGTTGCCGGCCACCGCGAGTCGGACGAAGGTGCCGGGTCTCACCGGACGCCGCCGGTGACCGGAGCGGCGTCCAAGCCCAGGCCGGTGTGGTCGATCACGCCGTCGCGCAGCACGATCTCCCGATCGGCGTACGCGGCGATGCGCGGCTCGTGGGTGATCAGCACCACCGTCGTACGCTGCTCCCGGGCCAACCGGACCAGTTGGGTGAGCACCTGCTCGCCGGTGAGCGTGTCCAGCGAGCCGGTCGGCTCGTCGGCGAAGAGCACCCGTGGCTCGGTGACCAAGGCCCGGGCGGTGGCGCACCGCTGCTGCTGACCGCCGGACATCTCGCCGGGCCGTACGTCGGCGAGTTCGGCCACACCGAAGCGGTCCAGCCAGGTGAGCGCCGCCGTCCGTGCCGCTCGCCGCCCCGTGCCGGCGAGCAACAGCGGAAGGGCGACGTTCTCCGCCGCGGTCAGCTCGGCAACGAGCTGACCGAACTGGAACAACACCCCGAACTCGGTACGCCGCAACCGTGATCGGGCCGCTTCCGACCAGGTGTCGATGCGGTGGCCGCGCCAGGCCACCTCACCGGCGTCGGGCCGCAGGATGCCCGCGAGACAGTGCAGCAGGGTGGACTTGCCGCAGCCGCTCGGCCCGGTCACCGCGACGATCTCGCCCTCGGCGACCTCCATGGTGATGCCGCGCAGGGCGGGTGTCGGTCCGTACGACCGCACCAGACCGCGAGCCTGTAGTTGCGTCATCGGTGCACCTCCCGGTGCCAGTCGGCGACCCGGTCCAGGGTGGTGTGCAACCAACGCAGGTCGGCGTCGAGATGGGCGATGGCGTAGTCGGCCGCGACCACGTCGTCGACGGTGGCCGTGGGGTTCGTCTTGAGCGCGGTCAGTTCGCGCAGCCGGTCGGTGTGCGCCCGGCGCTGGGCGATCAGATATGTCCGGGCCCGTGTCACGTCGGCGACCAGCAGCGCCACCACCACCTTGGCGAAAAGCGTGCTGTTGACGTGCGGCATCGGCGGCTCCACAGTGCTCAACCACAGGTCCAGCGCGTCGCGCCCCTCCTCGGTCAACGCGTAGGCCGTCCGGTCGGGACCGGCGAGGCGTTCCTGCCCCGCCGGTGCCACCAGACCGTCCCGCACCAGCCGGCCCAGCGTCGCGTAGACCTGCCCGTACGCCAGCGGGCGGGCCTGCGGCAGTCGTTCGTCGTGGGCCCGCTTCAGGTCGTAGCCGTGCTTGGTGCCGCCGGCGAGCAGCCCGAGCAACACGTGCGGTGTGGACACCCGCCTACTATTCACTCAGCGAATAGCAGTCGTCAAGCTCTCTGTTCGACCACGCCGAGGCAGCAACTTCGGGGAAGTTGCTGCCTCACGCCGATGCCGTGCCGACAAGTTCGGGGAAGTTGCTGCCTCACGCCGATGCCGTGCCGACAACTTCGGGGAAGTTGCTGCCTCACGCCGATGCCGTGCCGACAAGTTCGGGGAAGTTGCTGCCTCAGCCAAGCGGCGGGCGGTCGCTCCTGTTCAGGGCGTCGGCGACCAGGCCGGGTCGCGGCCGGTGAGGGCGAGCAGCCGGGGCAGGTCCGGCAGGGTGGCGTCGACGGGCACCGGCTCCGCGAAGACACCCAGCTGGCGCGCCTGCGGGCCGAGCTGACCGGCCAGGTCCTGCAACATAGGCAGCACCCGCGGGGACGGCTCGTACTCCTGGCCGGTGGCGACCGCCAGATCCCAACCGTGCACGGTCAGGTCGAGCAACACCATGCCGCCGAGCACCGACTGGGGCATGCCCATGCCGGAGGAGACGCCCTCCTCGCTGGCCGGATCCGACCACGCCTCGACCAGCCGGCGAATCTCCGCCGCGAACCGGTCCCGCCAGCCGTCGGCGAGATGATCGGGTTTGTCGGCCCAGGCCACCGTCTTGTGGGCGGCCAGATCCTGGAAGTTGACCACCACCTCGTACAGATGGTTGAGCAGGTCGCGGACGGCGTACTCCCGGCAGGGGGTGGGCAGGTCGAGCTGGTCGTCGGTGATCGCCTGGACCACCGCCACGGTTCGCGGCGCGGCCGTCGCCAGCAGCTCACTAGTCTGAGTAGGCATAGGGCCAGCGTATGAAGGTGGTCTTGAAGAAATGCGACAGCCGCGCGGGGACAGTCGGGGCATCCTCGACCCGGCCCGGCTGATGCGTCGGGTCCGGTTCCGCCGGCATCTGCCCGCCGCCGGGCTGCAACCCTGGGTCGAGCACTACTGGCTGATCGACTGGACACTGCCTGAGCCGTTCGCGCAGCGCGTCGTACCCCATCCCGCGGTGAACCTGGTCTTCCAGCGCGACGGCGACGGGCCGGAGCGGGCCGAGGTGGCCGGGGTGGGTCTGGAGGTTTTCTCGATCGTGCTCGCCGGCACCGGCCGGGTCTGCGGCGTGCAGTTCCGCCCCGGCGGCTTCCACCCCTTCTGGCACCGGTCGGTAGCCGAGCTGACCGGCCGACGCCTGAACTTCGCCGAGTTGGTCGAGCGCTGGCCGCCGGCCGCCGTGCCACCCCAGCGGATCTGCATCGGCACCGACGCCGCGCGCTGCCGGGCCCTGGACGCACTGCTCACCGGCTGGGCACCCCGCCCCGACCCGGCCACCGACGAGACGATCCGGCTGGTCGAGGCGATCCGGACCGACCGGAGCGTACGCCGGGTCGACGAGTTCGCCCGGGACAACGGGCTCTCGATCCGCCAGCTGCAACGCCTCTTCCTCACCCGGGTCGGCGTCGGCCCGAAGTGGGTGATCCGCCGCTACCGCCTGCACGAGGCGCTCGAACGGGCCACCGACGGCCCGCTCGACTGGGCCAGGCTGGCGGCGGAACTCGGCTACAGCGACCAGGCCCACCTGGTCCGCGATTTCACCGCCGTCACCGGCCGCTCCCCCAGCACGTACACCCTCACCGGCCGGCGCGAGCGCGATGCTGGTGCAGGAGCGGTTGTTAATAGGGGGCCCTTCCTCTACACCAGACGTTAATAGGGGGCCCCTCCTTACACATCAGCGGCGGCGGAGGGCGACCACGGCTACGTCGTCCTGGATCTCGGGGGGCGCCAGCTCGACGAGAAGTCGTTCACAGAAGCGGTCGAGGTCGGCGTCGACCTGCGTGGCGGATGCCGCCAACGCGGTCAGGCCCTCGTCGATGGTGCTGTCCCGGCGTTCGATCAGCCCGTCGGTGTAGAAGACGATCGTCGCGCCGGGCGGCAGCACGAACTCCAGATCCGCCGGGCGGGGTGCCCGTACCCCGAGCAGCGGGGCGGAGTGCTGGATGTACTCGGTCTTGCCGTCCAGGATGATCAACGGCGGCAGGTGGCCGGCGCTGGCCAGCCGGACATGACCGGTGGTGGGTTCCAGCAGCAGCACGCAGGTGGTCGCCACTTCGTTGGGCAGCAGCGTACGCATCAGTTCGTTGACCCGGTGCAGGATCTCGCCCGGCTGGTGTCCCTCGACCGCGTACGCCCGCAGCGCGTGCCGCAGCTCGGCCATCACCGTCGCGGCGTGCAGGGAGTGGCCCGCCACGTCGCCGATCGCCAACAGCAGGTGACCGTCGAGCATCACCAGCTCGTAGAAGTCGCCGCCCACCTCGGTCTGTACGCTGGCCGGCTCGTACCGCACGGCCAGGTCGAGCCCGTTGATCTGCGGGATGCGGCGCGGCAGCAGGCTGCGTTGGAGCGTCACCGCGATCCGGTGTTCCTCGTCGAAGGAGCGTTGCGCCTCCACCGCCGAGGCCACCGCCTGCGCCAACTGCCGCAGCACCGGCGTGCGGGCGGTCTGCGTGGCGGTGGGCACCACGACGTAGAGCGGCGCCCGGTCCTCCCGTAGTCGGGCGGCGGCCACCGTGACCGTGTCGTCGGCAGGCCAGTCGACAAGCGTCCAACTCGCCGGTTGCTGCACCCAGACGGTCGCCCCGGTCGGCACCCCGGTGTCGTCCACGATCCACGGCACGACGCTCGCGGGTGTGCCCGGACCGGCGCATACCCCGGCCAGGCAGTGCCCGTCGAACGTCTCGGCGACCACCGCGGCGGGACTCTTGAAGATCTCCGCGGCACCGCTGGCCGCCTCTTCGAGCAGCCGGGCGAAGTTCGGTGCGGCGTGCACCGCGACTGTGGTGTCGGCCAGCCAGGTCAGTCGCTCGGCCAGCAGCTCGGCACGCTGGCGGGCCTGGTAGTAGCGCAGTACCGCGTGCGCGGTGGCGACCAGTTCCTCCGGCTCGATCGGTTCCGCGAGGTACGCGTCCGCGCCCCGGGTCAGGCCCTGGGTGCGATCCGCCACGTCGACCGCGTGCGCGGACACGTGGATCACCGGCAGCGCGGGATGCTCCGACTTGATCTGTTCGCAGACGTCGTAGCCGCTCAGGTCCGGCAGCCGGACGTCGAGCACCACCAGGTCGATCGGGTCCACTCCGACCCGGCTCAGGGCCTCGCCGCCGGTCTCCGCCTCCAGCACGGTGAAGCCGGCCCGACTGAGCCAGTTCACCAGGAGGTAGCGCTTGGTCCGACTGTCGTCGACCACCAACACGGTTGCCGCGCCGTCCATGTCACGTCCCGTCTGCCGGCAGCGAGACGGTGAAGGTGCTGCCTTGGCCGGGCGCGCTGGCCAGTTCGAGGTCGCCACCGAGCAGGGTGACCAGGCGTCGGGCGTACGGCAGGCCGAGGCCGGTGCCGCCGACCCTGGTCGGCCCCGGCACCTGGTAGAACTCCTCGAACACCCGCTCGTGCAGCTCCGCCGGGATGCCCGGACCGGTGTCCGACACGACCAGCCGCCAGTAGTCCGTCCCGCGCTCGGCGCGCAACCGCACTTCACCCCGGGTGGTGAACTTCAGACCGTTGTGCAGCAGATTGCGCAGTACCTGGGCGAGGAGCACCTCGTCGCTGCGTACGGTGGCCGGCGGGGCCGGGTCCTCCACCACCAGCTCGACCTCGGGTCCGGTGTGCAGGGCCCGCAGCGTGCCCCGCAACTGACCGAAGACGGCCCGCAGGTCCACCTCGGTCAGCTCCGGTTCGATCCGCCCCGATTCGGCCTTCGCCAGGTCGAGCAGCTCGTTGACGAGGGCCAACAAATCCGATGCCGAGGAACGGATCAGGCCGACCTGCTGCTCCTGCTCGCTGGTGAGCGGGTCCGACGCGGAGTCACCGAGCAGCCGGGCCAGTCCGATGATCGCGGTGACCGGTGCGCGCAGCTCGTGGCTGACGTTGGCCAGGAATCGGGTCTTCGACTCGCTCGCCGCGCGCAACTGCGCCGACTTCTCGTCCAGCTCGGCGTAGAGCGCCACCACGCCCCGGTTGGTCTCCTCCAGCTCGTCGGTGAGCTGGTGGTAGAGCGCCAGCACGCCCCGGTTGGTCTGTTCCAGTTCCTCGTTGAGCCGGGCCAGTTCGTCGCGCTGGCTGCGTACCTCGTCGAGGGCGGCGATGAGCTGCGAGTTCTGGGTGGCGAGTTCCTCCTCGGCGGTGCCCGGTGAGCTCTTGCCGAGCTGTGCGCGCAGTTGCGCGAGGCGCTCGGAGGTGAGCGCCTGTGCGGTGGCCGGGACACGTCGTGACATCCTCACGACCGTAACCTCCTCGACCGTCACCACGCCCAATGTGTCCACCAGGCGCGCCACCGCACCGGACTGTGGCTCGTACCGGCCATCGGGCAGGGCACGGACCGGGGCGAGGTCGACCCGCAGGTGACGCTGGCCGTCCGCAGCGCCGGCGACGGCGAACACGACGTCCGCTCCACCGACGCCGAGCAGCAGGTCCCGGGCCACTTCGCTGAGCGCGGTGGCGAGCCGGACCTGGTCCTGATGCTCCAGGCCGACCGCGGCGGCGACCTCGCGACCCCGCTGACGGAGCACGAAGATGTCCCGTTCCACCCGCAGCGGCATCTGCAGCAGCGGCGCGTTCACGACCAGGACCTTGCCACCAGCACCCCGGCGTCGTCGCGCCGGACACCGGCGTCCCGGAGCAGGGTGGCGGCCACCACCAGCGGCGACCGTCCCAACAGGCCGGGGTACTCAGCGAGTTGCCAGCGGTCGGCCACGCCGTCGGTATGCATGATCAACAGGCTGTCGGAGTCGAACGGGTAGTCGTATTCCCGGATTGCGGGACGTTGATGTCCCGCGATGCCGGGCAGCGACACCAGACCGCGCCGCTGTCCGATGCCGGTGAGGATGTGGCCACTGATGTTGCCCAGACCGGCGTAGCGCAGCAGCCCGGCCACCGGATCCGGCTCGGCCACGGCGAGCGCGGCACCCCGGGTGTGGGACAACGAGCGATGCAGGTGCCGGACCACCTCGGCCGGGGAGGCAGGCGGGGCGTCCCGGAACGCGGTGAGCGCGGCGTCGCTGGCGGCGGCGGCCAGCGGGCCGTGTCCGAGTCCGTCGGTGACCAGCACCTGCCGGCGATCGCCGACGATCCGCCAGGCGTGCCCGTCCCCGCTGACCGTCTCTCCGGTGAGTGGTCGGGTGAGCCCGCCGACCCAGGGACGCTCGGTGTCCGCCGTGGCGAAGACCCGCACCGCGATGACGGTGCCGCGGCCCGGCCGGGAGTACGCGTCGAACCAGCTCGACTGACGGACGATCGCACCCAGGCCGATGCCGAGCGTGCCGGCGGTGGAGTGGCCGTCGCGGGCGGAGTCGGTGAGGTCGGCCATGCCGGGCCCGGCGTCGATCGCGATCAGTTCGACACCGGCGTCCAGTTCGCGTCGCACCGGGCGGAGCAGCAGTGTGCCGTCCACCGCATGCTTGATCAGGTTGCTGGTCAGCTCGGCGGCGACGATGGCCAGGTCGGCGATCCGGCCGGCGGGCAGACCCAACCGGTCGCCCAGGCGCTCGGCCGCCCGGCGTATCCCGCTGCCGGAGCTGCCGTCCTCCACCCGGAACCACGCTCCCCGGTCGGAGACCGGCTCGGCGGTCACCGGGACCACTTGGTGATGGTGATCCGGGTGCCCTGGCCTGGTGCGGTCTGGATGTCGAACTCGTCCACCAGCCGCCGAGCACCGCTGAGGCCGAGACCCAGCCCCCCACCGGTGGTGTAACCGTCGGTCAGCGCGAGGTTCAGGTCGGCGATGCCGGGACCGGAGTCGGCGAAGAGGATCTTTATGCCCTGTTTGCGGCCATTGTCGACGGTGCTCACCTCGACGCTGCCACCGCCGCCGTAGACCAGGGTGTTCCGGGCCAGCTCGCTGGCGGCGGTGACGACCTTGGTCTGGTCGACCAGGGAGAGCTTGGCCGCCACCGCCACTGTACGGACCAGCTGACGCACGCGTACCACGTCCTCGTCGCTGCCCACCGCCTGCGTCTGCGGGCGACCCAGGTCCACCCCGCTGGTCATGGCGACGCCGTCAGCTCGGTGTCCGGACCGTAGTCGAACTCGTCGTCACCCTGGTCGGCACGTTCGGCCGCGATGAGTTCCATGCCCCGCTCGACGTTCAGTGCGGTACGGATGCCGTTGAGTGACAGTCCCAGTTCCACGAGCGTGATGGCGACCGCCGGCCGCATGCCGACGACCACCGTCTCCGCGTCGAGCACCCGCGAGATCGAGGCGATGGTGGAGAGCATCCGCCCGACGAAGGAGTCGACGATGTCCAGCGCCGTGATGTCGATGATCACGCCGTGGCAGCCGGTGGCCACGATCCGCTCGGCCAGGTCCTCCTGGAGGGCCACGGCCGTCTGGTCCGACATGTCGACCTGGATGGAGACCAGCAGGATGTCGCCGATCTTGAGGATCGGCACCCGCTCCATCACGCCTCCCGGCGCGACTGGCGGCGACCGGTCTCGACACCGGTGAGCCGCAGCACGTGCCGCAGCGCGTCGGCGAGGCTGGCCTTGGTGGCGATGTCCCCGAACTCGATGCCGAGCGCGACGATGGTCTGGGCGATCTGTGGCCGGATGCCGGAGATTATGCAGTCGGCACCCATCAGCCGGGCGGCCACCACGGTCTTCAGGATGTGCTGGGCGACCTGCGTGTCCACCGCCGGTACGCCGGTGATGTCGATGATCGCGTACGGCGAGCCGGTGTCGACGAGGGTCTGCAACAGCCGCTCCATGACCACCTGGGCGCGGGCCGAGTCGAGGGTGCCGACCAGTGGCACCGCCACCACACCCTCCCAGAGCTTGACCACCGGAGTGGAAAGCTCCAGCAACTGCTCGGCCTGGTCGGCGATCAGGCTTTCCCGGGTGCGTACGTAGGTCTCGAAGGTGAACAGACCCATCTGGTCGACCAGGGCGGAGAAGCCGACGTAGTCGCGCAGCGTGCCCTCGCTCTGGTCGGAATCCAGCACGGTCAGCAGGGCGTCCTTCAGGGCGAACACGCCGGTGGCGGTCTCGGTGGCGGAGAAGCCCTGCCGGGCCTGGCCGCGGGAGAACTCGGCGAGCACCGCCCGCAGCTCGGTCGCCTCCTCGCTGGTCAGATCGACAGCGCCCTTGCCGAGCGCGTCGAGCAGGGCGCGGTGCAGTTCCTGCCCTTGGCGGATCAGTTCGGCCTGGCTGAGCCGGCCTCGCAGCTGCGCGGCGACGACTTCGGCCCACCGCCGGGTGATCCGATCGACATGCCTGGACAGGACATCGACCAGCCGACCGCTTTCGTCAGCGTTCAGCGCCATCGCAAAACCCCCTCGACCTGGACCGGCCGGACTCTATCACCGCAGTCCCGCCAACTACTTGCCACGGAGCAACGGAATGATGGTGGACACCTGATCGCGCTCCCGTTCTGCGCGCCAGGGCTCGCGTGGGATACCGTTCCACAGATAAACAGGAGGTCTGGCAAATGTCCTTGACGGTGCACACGGAACAGCGCGGTGACGTCGTCGTCGTGTCGGTCGCGGGCGAACTGGACATGGCGACCGCGCCGCAGTTGCAGGACCAGATCACCGACCTGCTCGACAAGGGTCGCAGTCGCCTCGTCTTCGACCTGTCGGACGTCTCGTTCTGCGACTCCACCGGGCTGTCGGTGTTCGTCCGTGCCAAGAACAGCTCCGACGAGGCCGGTGGCGTGGTGCGACTGGCCGCCCCGCAGCGGGGTGTGCTGCGCATTCTTGAGGTGAGCGGTCTGGTCGAGGTGCTGCACACCTACCCGACCGTCGACCAGGCGGTCGCCGGCGACCCCACGCCCGCCTCCTCCTGACGCCTCCGGCTCAGCGCTCGTCCTCGATGTAGCGAGGGCGAGCGATAAGCACACCCGCACCGGTCTGCACCGCGAGTGCGGCGAGCAGGAAGCCGACCGGCGCCGTCCAGCCACCGGTGGTCTCGTAGAGAACCCCGACCAGCAGCGGCCCCAGTGCGGCGATCAGGTACCCGGTGCTCTGCGCGAAGGCCGACAGTGCCACCGTCCCGTCGGCGGTCCGGGCCCGCAGCCCGATGGTGGTCAGGATGAGCGGGAACGCGCCCTGGCCGAACGCCAGCAGCACCACCCACAGCACCGCTCCGTCGCGCGGCGCGAACGCCAGGCCCAGGTAGGCCAGGCTGGAGGCGGCGGTCAGCGTGAAGATCAGCGGACGCAGGGTGCCCAGCCGACCGGCCAGCGCCGGCATCAGCAGCGCGATCGGCACCCCGAGCGCGGTCACCCCGGCGAGCAGCAGCCCGGCGTCCTGCGGGCGGAACCCCGCGTCCCGGAACAGCTGGGCCAGCCAACCCATGATCGCGTACCCGCTGAGCGACTGCGCCCCGAAGTAGACAGCCATCGCCCACCCGAGTCGGGTGCGGCCCGGCCGGACGGCCGACCGGGCGGCGGCCCCACCCCGGGTCGCCCGCCGCGTCGCGGCGCGGGTCCGCAGCGCCGCCGGCAGCCACGGGAGTACGGCAACCGCCGCCATCGCCGCCCAGACCCCCAGCCCCGCCCGCCAGGAACCGAAGGCGTGCGCCACCGGCACCGCGGAGGCGGCGGCCACCGTCGTGCCGGCGGTCAGCGCCATCGTGTACGCCCCGGTCACCAGCCCGGTACGGTGCGGAAAGTGCTGCTTGACCAGCATCGGCAGGAGAATGTTCGCCACCGCGATGCCGGCCAGGGCGAGCGCGCTGGTCAGCAGGAACACCACTGCGGATCCGGTCAGCACCCGCAGCAGTTGGCCGACGGCGAGGGCGAGCATCGCCAGCACCAGCAGCCGGGCCGGGGAGAGCCGGCGCACCAACCACGGGGTCGCCGCACCGAGTCCGGCGAACGCGATGGTGGGCAGGGTGGTGACGAAGCCCGCCATGGTGCCGGAGAGGGCCAGTCCGACGCGTACCTCGTCGAGCAGGGCACCGAGGCTGGTCACCGCGGCCCGCAGGTTCAGCGCCACCAGCAGCATTCCGGCCAGCACCAGCCACCCGCCGGTTGCCCGCGGCGGGCTCGCGGCGGGCAGGTCCGACGACGTGCCGCCGATGGTGCGCGCGGGCGCGGCGACGGCCGTCATCGTCATCGAGGTGATGGGAGACGTCGAGGTGATGGGGG
>NZ_POTX01000011.1 GCF_003236305.1 Micromonospora endophytica
GGCGGTGGCTACCAGGTGGGCGGCGGCCAGGTCGGACTGGTAGGTGAAGAGCAGCCGGGTCAGGTCGTACGCCAGTTGGTCCGGCATGTCCGCGCTGACCAGGATCATGTTCGCCACCGTCACGGTGGGGGTGCCGGCGACCGTGTCGTAGGTCTTTCGGGGCAGCTCGGCGGTGGTGTAGACCGAGCCGTGGGTGGCGCTGAGCGGCTCGATCAGGTTGGCGACCGGCAGCAGGGCGAACCGGTCCCGGGCACCGCCCAGCAGGTCGGCGATGCCCGGGGTGGGCAGTCCGCCGGAGAAGAACATCGCGTCCAGGGTGCCGGCGCGCATCCGGGCCACCGTCTCCGGCAGCGACAACCGGGCCCGGCGTACGTCCCGGTCCGGATCGAGACCGGCGGCGGTGAGCAGCCGGCCGGCGATGACGTCGGTGCCGGATTTCGGTGAGCCGGTGGAGACCCGCATGCCACGCAGTGCCGCCACGTTCGTGATCTGGGCGTCGACCCGGACGATCACGTGCGTGTAGTTGCTGTAGACCCGGGCCAGGGCCCGGACCGGCTGGGGTCGGCCGGCGAAGGCGCCACGTCCGGCGATGGCGTCGGCGGCCGTGTCGGCGAGGCTGAAGGCGATCTCCATGTCGCCCTCGACCAGCCGGGTGATGTTCTCCCCGGAGGCACCTGTCGGTTCGGCACGGGCCTCGTAGCCGGGCAGGTGACGGCTGATCACGTCGGCGTACCCGCCGCCGAGCTGGTAGTACACGCCTGTGGTGTTGCCGGTGGCCAGGAAGATCCGCCCGTCGTGCCACGCCTGCGGCGGTGGGGTCTCGTCGGTGCCGTTGCCGCAACCGGCGGTCAGCCCGACCGCCAACCCCACCGCCAGCAGTGCCGCCAGCAGGCGCCGTCGCGGGCTTGTGCCGGTCCGGGCTGCTCGGCCTGACCGGGCTGTTGCACCGCCCGACCGCTGAGTGTCGTGCGGCGGATCCACTCGGCGACGCTCACTCATGCCCTGACCGCCGGTTCCAGGGCTTCGGCGACCCGCTGAACCAGGGTGGCCGTCTCGTAGCCGATCTGGCCCAGGTCGCAGCCGGAGGCGGCCAGCACCCCGAGCAGGGCCCGGTCGCCGACCGCCATCACCAGCAGCACCCCGCCGTCCATGTCGACGATCTGCTGCCGGACCCGGCCGGCGGACATCAGTCGGGCGGCACCGACGGTCAGGCTGGCCAGGCCACTGATCACGGCGGAGAGCTGATCCGCCTGGTCGGTGGAGAGACGAGGTGAGGCCGCCAACCGCAGTCCGTCTCCGGAGACGGCGAGGGCGTGCGACACGTCCGGGACGTGCTCGGCGAAGTTCGCCAGGAGCCAGTCGAGTCCGGGGCTGACATTTGTCATCATGAGGGCCTCCCGGTGGGTTTCGTCTGGTTACGTCGTGTCGCGGAGGCGACCCCGGCGGAGAGGGCGGACAACCGGGCCCGTACCACCTCGGGGTCGAGCAGGTCGGTGCCGCTCTGCTGGTCCGGCAGGTCGTGCAGTTCGGCCTGGAGTCCGTCTCCGCGTACCCGTCGGGGCAGACCGGCCCTCGTGGTGCCGGGCGGCACCGCACCGTTCGCCGCCGGTGGGGAGCCGTTCGCCGTGGACCAGGACGTCGTCGGCAGTGTCATGGTCGGGGCCTGATGCACGTTGAACCGTTCCGACGAGGCGGTGACCAGGTCCAGTCTGGGCGGTGCCGGGACCGCCCGTGCGGACTCGACCCCCCGGGGCCGGAACCAGGCGCCTGCTGTCGGCGCGGTGGAGCGTGGGCCGATCGGGGGGCGGCCGTTGACCTCCTCGGCCCGGGTGAGCAGCGTCTCCGGCACGTCCACCTGGGCCACCATGCCGCCACCGGTGCTGTGCAGCCGCACCTGGATGCCGTGCCGGGCGGCCAGGTGTGCCACCACGTGCAGGCCCATGCTGCCGGCTGCCGCGCTGGAGAGCATGGCGGGTGCGCGCAGCCGCTCGTTGATCTCGGCCAGCCGACCGTCGCGGACCCCGATGCCCTGGTCGTGTACGCGCAGGGTGAGCCCGTCGACGGTACGCCGACCGTCCACGTGCACCGGTGCCTGTGGCGGTGAGTACGCGGTGGCGTTCTCCAGCAACTCGGCCAGCAGGTGGACCAGGTTGCCCACCGCCGAGCCCTGCACCGCGACGGTGGGTACGTCGATCTCTACCCGGGCGTACTCCTCGATCTCCGAGGCGGCACCCCGTACGACGTCGGCCAGCAGGTGTGTTCCCTCGTGTGACCGGCCGAGTTCGCCACCGGCGAGGACCAGCAGGTTCTCCCCGTTGCGCCGCATCCGGGCGGCGAGGTGGTCGAGCGCGAAGAGCCGAGCCAGCGCGTCCGGATCGGTCTCCTCCTGCTCGAACTCGTCGAGCAGCCGCAACTGCCGGGTGATCAGGGTCCGGATCCGGCGGGCCAGCGCCTCGACCATCCGGGTCACGTCCATCCGCAACTCGGCCTGCTCGCCGGCGAGCCGCAGCGCGGCCCGGTTGACCGTGTCGAACGCCTCGGCCACCTGGGCGATCTCGTCGCGTCCCCGGCTGATGCCGGCGGTGAGCTGCGACGCCGGGCCTTCCGGCCGGCTGCTGTCGCCGGCCGAGATCGCGGTGATCCGTTCCGGCAGTTCCCGGTGCGCCATGGCGAGCGCGGCGTGCCGCAGCCGGCGCAGCCGGCGGCTGGTGCGTACCGCCAGCAGGGCGGCGGCGCCCAGCGAGACCACCGCCAGCGCCCCGGCGGAGCCGCCGGTGACGAGGGCGCGGCGGCGGGCCTCGGCGGCCAACTCGACGGCGCGGCTGTCGAGTTCGTCGGAGAGTTCCCGGCCCAGCAGGTTGAGCCGGCGGATGGCTCCGCTCTGGGCCACGTGCCAGGCGTCGGCGTCGGTGGCGAGCGCGGCCGGTTCGGTTTCGGCGTTCAACGCGCTGTCGCGCATCCGCCGGGCGGTGGAGACATCGATGCCGGTGAACAGCCGGGTGTACGCGGCGGTCGCGGGTTCCCCGGCGATCCGGGAGAACTCGGCCTGCCGCTGTTCCTGCGCGCCCCGCAACCGGCCGAGTTGGGCGAGTTCGCCCTCGGCCAGGCGGCCCCGGGCGAAGACGGTCCGCAGCAGGTCGCGTTCCAGCGCGGCCAGATGCTCCTGGGCGGTGACCGCGGCGACCTCGCGGGCCTGGTTGGCCAGCTCGGGGTCGCGGAGCTGGGCGGGCAGCGCGTCGGCGACGACGAGCAGCGACTCGGCCAGCGCCACGTAGACGCCGTCGGAGGTGTCGACCCGCAGCGCGGCGATCCGGGCCTGGTCGAGCTGGTCGAGGTGTTCGGCCACGCCGTCCAACGCCCGACCCAGGTCGGGCGCGGCGGTACGGGCCTCGGAACTGGCGGACCGGTAACGGTCGGCAGCGGTGTCCACGCGCCGCCGCTGGGCGTCGACGAGCGGGCGGCCGGACGTCCCGCCGCGCAGGCGCAGGGCGGCGGTCTCGGCGAGTTCCCGCTCCAACTCGTGGACCAGGGACACGGTGGCGGTGGCGGTGCCGGCCAGGATCCGGGCGCGGTGCGCGTCGGCGGAGGCGGAGAGCGCGTTGCCGGTCTGGATCGCGCCCAGCACGACCAGACCGACCGTGGCCACCAGGATCGGTGCGAGCAGTTGGGTACGTACCGACCAGAGCCGGTCGGTGTGCCCGGCTGGACGGTTGTGCCGGCGTACGCGGGCCAGGGTGGGCAGCGGCACGGGGTTTCTCCCGGGGTCGGGGTGACCGGGCCGGGTGTCGCCACCCGGCCCGGTCGCCGTCGGTCAGCTCGCGCCGAGGTCCGCAAGCGCCTTGACCGCGCCCCGGTGCAGGCCGACCGGGTCGGTCTTGCGGGCACTGTCCAGGGCGATGCCGTTGGCGGCGGGGTTCGCCTGGGCCAGCGCTTCCTTCCGCTGGAACACGGTGCGGGTGATGGCGCAGGCCACGTTGGCGTCGAGGTCCTTGCGCACCAGCAGCACGTTCGGGACCACGATGGTCGGGGTGTCCGCCGCGGTGGCGTAGGTGTCCTTGCTGATCGTGCCGGCCTGGTACGCGGGGTTCAGCTCGCTCAGCTTGGGCAGCAGCGGCGTGATGTCGAGGAACTTCACCGTGTCGCCGGCGGTGGTGAACAGGTCGGTGATCCCGCCGGTGGGCAGGCCGCCGGACCAGAAGAAGCCGTCCACGGTGCCGTCCTTGACCCCCTCGACCGTCTTGGTCAGGTCGAGTCGCTGGGCCTGCACGTCGCTGGCGGGGTCGAGGCCGGCGGCCTCCAGCAGCCGGTTGGCGATGACCTCGGTGCCGGACTTGGGGGAGCCGGTGGAGATCTTCTTGCCCTTCATGTCGGCCACCGAGTCGATGCCCGAGTCGGCCCGGACGACCACCTGGGTGTAGTTGTCGTAGATCCGGGCCAGCGCCTCGACCGGCTGGGGGGCGGTGAAGCTCTCCTTGCCCTGCACCGCGTTGACCGCGGTGTCGAACAGGGAGAACGCCACGTCGTACTGGCCGCCGACGAGCTGTTCGATGTTCTGCACGGAGGCGCCGGTCTCCGCCGCGGTGCCGGTCAGCCGACCGCCGGTGCTGTCGGCGAGTTGACCGGCCAGGGCGTTGCCGACCACGTAGTAGACGCCGGTGGCGTTGCCGGTGGCGATGCCCACCCGGGTGTTCTCGGCCACCTCGCAGGTGACGGCACTCGTGGTGTCGTCGGTGGCGGCGGCGCCTTGACGGCCCCCGCAGCCAGCGGCGCCGGTCGCGACGAGGGCGAAGGCTCCCAGCCCCGCCGCGAACCGCACGTCGATCCGTCTCACTCTTGCTCCTTCCCAGGTCGTGCCGGTTGTCCGGCTCGCGTTCCGCCGGTGGCCCCGGCAGATCCGCGTCGTAGGTACACACCCGCCGCCAGGACGCCGGCCAGCACGACGCCGATCGCGACGGGGACAGGTTCCAGCCAGAGCAGCGTCAGCCCGGCGATCGCGCCGAGCACCCGCTCCGGAACGCCGGCCGGGCCCACGCCGGGCAGCCAGCCACCCGACGCGACGGCCAACACCGCCACGCTGAGGGCGGTGACCGCGGTGGCGACCAGGATCCGCTGCGGGCCGCCGATGCCGAGCAGGCCGAGTCCGGTCGGGGTGACCACGAAGGCCAGCGGGATCAGGTACGCCGGCAGCGCGTACCGCAGGGTGTGCCACATGGTCGGCACCACCCGGCCGCCGGTGACCGCGGCGGCGGCGACCGCGGCCAGCGCGGTCGGCGGCGACACCTCGGACAGCACCGCGAAGTAGAAGACGAACATCGCGGCGGCCGGGGCGTGGACGCCGAGACCGAGCAGGGCCGGACCGATGATCACCCAACCGATCACGAAGGACGCGGTGACCGGTACGGCCAGACCGAGCAGGCTGAGCGCCACGGCGGCGAGCAGGGCGGTGAGGGCGAGCACCACCGCCGGTTCGGAGCTGACCGCGCCGGCGGCGTTGACAAGTAACGCGGCGGCCTGCGGGCCGAGGCCGGTCTTGGTGGTGGTGGCGGTGATGATGCCGGCCGCCGCGCACACCACGGCGACGGCGAGCACGCCGCGTACGCCGCCGGAGAGGGCGGCGACGAGCCGGGCCGGGGTGAGTCGGTGCCGCCGGTCCAGCAGGGACAGGACGACCGCGATCACGGTGGCCAGTACCACGGCGCGGGTGGCCGACACGCCCATCGCCAGCAGCCCGACGATGGCCAGCAACGAGGCGAAGTGGTACCCGGAGCGGGCCAGCAGCCGCCAGGCGGAACCGGCCTCCAGCGCTGCCGGCCGGACGCCGCAGCGCCGTGCGTCGATCTCCACCGAGAGCACGATGCCGAGGTAGTAGAGGACTGTCGGCACCATCGCCCAGCCGAGCACCCGCAGGTAGGACACGCCGAGGTACTCGGCGATGATGAAGGCGGCCGCGCCGAGCGTCGGCGGGGAGAGGATCGCCCCCACGCCGGCCGCGGCGAGCATCCCGCCGGCCCGTTCCGCCGGGTAGCCGGCGCGGCGCAGGATCGGCCAGGTGACCGCGCCGATGCTCACCGTCGTCGCCGCGCCCGAGCCGGAGACGGTGCCGAGCAGGAAGCCGGAGGCCACCGCCGTACGGCCGGCGGCGGTGCGGGACCGCCGGAACGCCGCGGCGGAGAGGTCCACGAAGAACCGGCCCGCGCCGGAGAGGTCGAGCACCGCCCCGTAGATGGTGAACAGCACGATGTACGTGGCCGCCACGTCCAGCGGGGTGCCGTAGAACCCGCTGTCGGAGTTGTAGAAGGCGTCCACGAGCTGCCCGAAGTCCAACCCGGCGTGGGCCACCGCCCAGGTCTGCGGCAGCAGGCCACCGTAGTAGCCGTACCCCAGGAAGAGCAGGCAGACCGCGGGCAGGATCCAGCCGGTGGTGCGGCGGCACGCCTCCAGCAGCAGCAACAGCAGGACGGTGCCCATCGCCACGTCCATGCCGACGAGCAGGCCCTGCCGGTCGAGGAAGGCGTCGTAGCCGCCGCCACCGCCGAACAGGGTGACCGGCAGCACCGGGTAGAGGCAGCCGGCCAGCGCGACGGCGGCCAGCACCCAGTCGACCCGGCTCGGCCCGGAGCGTCCGGAGCCCGACCCGCCGCCGACCGCGCCGGCCCGGCCGGGGGAAAGGTCGGCCGGGGACCGGCGCAGCCGGTGGGGGAGCCGCAGGTCGGCCGGGTAGGCCAGGAAGACCAGCGGGAGTACGCCGGCCAGGAAGTAGATCAGGTAGTACTTGCTGCCCTGGGCGAGCGGCCGGAACACCTGCCAGAGCGCGAGCAGGGCGACGACCAGCGTCGCGGCGGTCAGGATCGCGGCGACCGGACCGGAGAGCGTCCGGCCGGGTTTCTCCTCCTCGAACCGGGTCGCCAGTTCGCGGGGGTCCACCACGGGCGGCCGGTCGGTGCCGGTGGACGGTGTCGCTGGTGGGTCGTGGCGCGGTGGCGTGGTGGGGGTCTCCCGATCGATCTCCGCCACGCGGGGCCGGGGGCCCTTCGCCTCGGGTCCGGAATCTTCGCTGAATCGGATAGCCGACACGATGGGGGACAATACGCGAATTGGCTCCGCGTTGGGAACATTGTCGATCATCCTTTCTCTGAGTGACTTTCATTTTGTTCTAGTCACTCACTGGAGTGAATAATTCAGAATTCCTTTCGCGATCGGCGGGGACGTGCCGATGGGGGTCGGCCGAGACTTCGGGAGAGGGCTACCTGCCCGCCCGTTTTGTGGCATCGATGGCATTCTGAAGGCCGATTTCAACCAGGTAAAAACTTATCGTCATGATTACCCTGAGTGTAAATCCTCGCGCGCTGCGTTCATGTAGGGGATCGCGTCACCGGCCGGTGAGCCCCGGGCTCCCTGCCGTCGGATGTCCCGCCCGGCCCGTGCGCGCATTCGGTGATCCGGCCCCCGTAATTGATGGAACCGTGTCTTTCTGGGAACCATGGAGTCCGCATTTCCCGCCGAATAGGGATCGCGGCGATCGCGCGTCCCCCGAACCGGAGTGGGAGCGTCCCGTGGCGGGACCGATCGCGACAGTGGTGTGTTGGCGGGTTATCCGAGGTCCCTGACCGGGCATGTGAGGCAGGCGTTGGCACCGAGCTTGAGGAGGGGCGATGGGCTCCGCGTCTTCCCGTCCGGACGGACACGATCCGCAACGGCGGCCCGCCGCCACCCGGTCCGCGGCCGATGAGCGACCGGACGCCGACCGCGAGATGCCGGAGCGTGGGCGACCGGACCGCGACGTCTCTGACCTCGACCGCGACGCGCCGGAGCATCCGGCGAAACTGTCGGGGCGCGAATGGTGGGCGGCGCTGCGCCGGACGGTGCGGGAGTTCAGCGACGACCGGCTGACCGACTGGGCCGCCGCGCTCACCTACTACGGGGTGCTGTCGATCTTCCCCGGCCTGCTGGTCCTGGTCTCGTTGCTGGGCCTGCTCGGGCCCGGTGCCACCCAGGGGGTCCGGGACACCGTCGGGGAGGCGGTGCCGGAGCAGAACATCCGCCAGATCCTCGACGCCGCCCTCGAACAGGCCCAGCAGAACGGCGGGCTGGCCGGGGTCGCCGCGATCGTCGGTCTGCTGGCCGCCTTCTGGTCGGCCTCCGGTTACGTGGCGGCCTTCATGCGGGCCGCCAACACGATCTACGACGTGCCGGAGGGGCGGCCGGTCTGGAAGACCCTGCCGATCCGGGTCGGGGTGACCGCCGTGATCGGCCTGCTGCTGCTGGCCAGCGCCGTGATCGTGGTCTTCACCGGCCGGTTCGCCGAGCAGGTCGGCTCCGCCATCGGCGTCGGTCGGACGGCGGTGACGGTCTGGGACATCGCCAAGTGGCCGGTGCTGCTGCTCCTGGTCAGCCTGATGTTCGCGATCCTCTACTGGGCGTCGCCGAACGCCCGGCAGGGTGGCTTCCGCTGGGTGAGCCCCGGTGGGGTGCTGGCGGTGCTGCTCTGGTTGCTGGTCTCTGCGGGCTTCGCGCTGTATGTCGCCAACTTCGGTTCGTACAACAAGACCTACGGCGCGCTCGCCGGTGTGATCATCTTCCTGGTCTGGCTCTGGTTGAGCAACGTGGCGATCCTGCTCGGCGCGGAGTTCGACGCCGAACTGGCGCGGGCTCGGGCGGTCGCGGCCGGACTGCGCCCGGCCGATCGGGAGCCGTACGTCGAACTGCGCGACGACCGCAAGCTCCACGGCGACCGCAAGCCGCGTACCGAGGCACACCCAGGCCGAAGTGCCGATTGAGCGGCTTTTGCTAGATCCAGCAAAAGTTGGCGTTGATCCGCTCTAAGGTCTGGACAGCGCGCATCTAAGGCTCCTACTGTGTCGGGCACCACTCATCGACATGTCGTCGATGTGAACGAGCCCGGTGGAGAGGTGAGCCGTGCATACCACCGACCCCCTGCACGTCCGGCTGCTGCGATTGCTCCGTGACGAGGGTGCGTTGTCCCGGGCCGAGCTCGCCGACCGGTTGCAGATGCCCCGCCCCCGGCTGCTCGCCGAGCTGGACCGGCTGGTCGCGCTCGGCTACGTGGCCGAGGCGGGCAAGGCGGCCTCCCGGGGCGGGCGTCGTTCCACCCTCGTGGAACTGAGTCCGCACCTGCGGTTCGCCGCCGTCGACCTGGGCGCCAGCTCCATCGACGTCGAGGTGGTCAACGGCCGGCTGGAGCCGGTGGTCGCGTACGCCGAGCCGGCCGACATCCGCTCCGGCCCCAAGGCCACCCTCCAGCGGGTCAACGAGTTGCTGCACAAGGCCCGGGTGGACGGCGCGTACGACCGGCTCAACGCGGTGGGCATCGGCGTGCCGGGGCCGGTCAGTTTCCGCGACGGGGTGCCGGTGTCTCCACCGATCATGCCCGGCTGGGACCGCTTTCCCGTCCGTGAGCTGCTCACCCGCGAGCACGGCTGCCCGGCGGTGGTGGACAACGACGTCAACATCATGGCGATCGGCGAGCGGCACGGCGGGGTGGCGCACTCGGTCGACGACTTCCTCTTCGTGAAGATCGGCACCGGCATCGGCTGCGGGATCTACCTCAGCGGCGAGGTCTACCGGGGCACCGACGGTTGCGCCGGGGACATCGGCCACATCCAGGTCGACCCGCACGGCCCGATCTGCTCGTGCGGCAACGCCGGCTGCCTGGAGGCCCTGTTCAGCGGCGCGGCACTGGCCAAGGACGCCGCCGCCGCGGCGCGGGCCGGCACCTCGCCGGCGCTCGCCGAACGGCTGACCGAGCGCGGCACGCTCACCGCCCTGGACGTGGCGGCCGGCGCGGGCGAGGGGGACGTGACATGCATCCAGCTCATCCGTGAGGGCGGGCGGCGGGTCGGCAGCGTCCTCGCCGGACTGGTCAGCTTCACCAACCCGTCGATGATCGTGATCGGCGGCGGCCTCGCCCAGCTCGGGCACGTGCTGCTCGCCGAGATCCGCAGCGTCGTCTACCGCCGCTCGCTGCCCCTGGCCACCGGCAACCTGCCGGTCGTGCTCTCCGAGCTGGGTCCACGCGCGGGCGTGGCCGGCGCCGCCGTGCTCGCCAGCGACCTGGCCTTCGGCGAAGCGGCATGACTGAGCGGAGTGGAGGATCGTCATGAGTGAACAACCGGACTCCGGTGCTCCACTGGTGGAGGCACCCGCCGACACCGTCGCGGGCGAGGTGGTGCTGCGGCTCACCGACGTGGTCAAGACCTTCCCCGGCGTACGCGCCCTCGACGGTGTGCAGCTGGAGGTACGCGCGGGTGAGGTGCACTGCCTGCTCGGGCAGAACGGCGCCGGCAAGTCCACCCTGATCAAGGTGCTCGCCGGGGTGCACCGGCCGGATTCGGGCCTGGTCGAGTGGCGTGGTCAGCCGGTCAGCTTCGCCAACCCGCAGGCTGCGATGCGCGCCGGGATCGCCACCATCTACCAGGAACTCGACCTGGTCGCGGATCTCTCGGTGGCGGAGAACGCCTTCCTCGGTCACGAGCCGCGCCGCCTCGGGTTCGTCCGCCGAGGGCAGATGGCCCGCCACACCCGGCAGATCCTCGGCCGGCTCGGGCACGCCGAGATCCCGCCCGGCCGGATGGTCCGGGCGTTGCCCGCCGCCGGCAAGCAGGTGGTCAGCATGGCCCGGGCGCTCTCCCACGAAGCCCGCTTGATCATCATGGACGAACCGAGCGCGGTGCTCGCCCACGACGAGGTGGAGAACCTCTTCCGGATCATCCGTGAGCTGACCGCCCAGGGCATCGCGGTCATCTACATCTCCCACCGGTTGGAGGAGATCCGCGAGATCGGCGACCGGGTGACGGTCCTCAAGGACGGCCGGACCACCGCGGCGAATCTGCCGGCCCGTGACACCCCGACCCGCGAGCTGGTCTCCCGGATGACCGGCCGGACCATCGAGTACGTCTTCCCGGACCGCCCCGAGGGCAGCGCCCTCGGCGAGGAACTGCTCCAGGTCGAGGGTCTGACCCGGGCCGGTGAGTTCGCCGACGTGTCGCTCACCGTCCGGGCCGGGGAGATCGTCGGCATCGCGGGGCTGGTCGGCTCCGGCCGGTCCGAGCTGATGGAGACCATCTACGGCGCCCGCCGGGCCGAGTCGGGCACCGTGCGGATGGCCGGCCGGGCGCTTCGGCCGGGCAGTGTCGGCGCGGCGGTACGGGCCGGCCTGGGCATGGCGCCCGAGGAACGCAAGAGCCAGGCGCTGCTGCTCGGTGAACCGATCTACCGCAACGTCACGCTCGCCACCTTCAGCCGCTATGCCCGCTTCGGGTTCATCGACGCCGGGCGGGAGCAGGCCGAGGCGGACCGGATCGCCGAGAGCCTGGAGATGCGGCCGCGCGACGTCCGGCGGGCGGTGCGGACCCTCTCCGGCGGTAACCAGCAGAAGGTGGTGGTCGGCCGGTGGCTGCTCGGCGGCACCAAGCTGTTGCTGCTCGACGAGCCCACCCGGGGGGTGGACGTCGGCGCCCGAGCTGAGCTGTACCAGGTGATCCGGCAGCTCGCCGCCGAGGGTGTCGGGGTGCTGCTGGTCTCCAGCGAGGTGCCCGAGGTGCTCGGTCTGGCCGACCGGGTGCTGGTGATGCGGGAAGGGCGGGTCGTCCGGACGGCCCAGGCCGGCGAACTCGACGAGAACACCGTCCTCGACCTCGTGATGGCGGGGTCCCTGATGGAAGGCGCACCGGCATGACCGATAGTCCCCCCGCCACGACCCAGCTGCCGGCGCAGTCACCGCCGGTGGATCCGGCCGAGACCGAGGCGGCCGGAGCACACGCAACGCCGAGCCACGCGGCGGCCACCGGCCGACTCTCCTGGTGGCACGGGGACAGTGGTGAGGGCGCTCGTCGCAATCTCGCCCTGGTCGGGGTGCTGGTGGCGCTCTTCGCCATCGGCGCGGCCACCCGTTCCGATCTCTACTCCAATCCGGACTGGGTCTGGGCGAACATGCTCAGCATCCTCAAGCTCGCCTCGGTGGTCGGGGTGGTCACCGTCGGGATGACCTTCGTGATCATCGGCGGTGGCATCGACCTCTCGGTCGGGGCGATCGTCGCGCTGGCCGGGGTCTGGTGCACCACTGTCGCCACCCAGAGCTTCGGCGCCGGCGGCATGATCTTTACCGCGATCGTGGTCGGGGTGGCGGTCGGCCTGGTCAACGGCACGCTCATCGCGTACGGGCGGCTGGTGCCCTTCATCGCCACGCTGGCCATGCTGGTGGCCGCTCGCGGGCTGGCCGCCGAGATCTCCGACAAGCAGACCCAGATCTCGCAGAACAGCACCATCAACGGCATCGCCAGCACCAACCTGCTCGGCATCCCGGTGCTCGTCTACATCCTGGCCGCGGTGGTGATCGCCGGCTGGGTGCTGCTCAACCGCACCACCTTCGGTCGGCGTACGGTCGCCGTCGGCGGCAACCCGGAGGCCGCGCGGTTGGCCGGCATCGACGTCAAGCGGCACACCCTGCTGCTCTACGCCCTTTCCGGGCTGTGCTGCGGCATCGCCGCCATCATGCTCACCGCCCAGGCCACCTCGGCCCAGGCGGGGATGGCGAACCTCTACGAGCTGGACGCGATCGCCGCCGTGATCATCGGTGGCACGCTGCTCAGCGGCGGGCGGGGCACCATCATCGGCTCCCTGCTCGGTGTGATCATCTTCGCCACCATCACCAACCTCTTCGCGATCAACGGCCTCTCCATCGAGGCACAGAACATGGTCAAGGGCGGCATCATCGTCGCCGCCGTCCTGATCCAGCAGGTCCAGTTCGGCAGTCTCTCCCTGTTCTTCCGCCGCAACCGGCTGACCACCAGCTGAACACCCTTCTCCACCAGGCCACCCGCAGTCACGACGGTGGCCGGGCATCGCACACCCGAAATCCCTCTCCACCACCTGACCCCAGGAGGTCGTCATGACTCAGCACAGTCGCCGCCGGCTGCTCTTCGGCGGGGCGGCCGTCGGTGCCGGCGTACTGCTCTCGGCCTGTACCAGCAACGAGAGCAGTACACCGACCGAGGCACAGACCAAGGCAGCAGACGGCGGCGGCAACGCCGAACCCGGCAAGCAGGTGACCATCGGCTTCTCCGCGCCTGCCGAGAGCCACGGCTGGATCGCCGCGATCACCAACAACGCCAAGGCGCAGGCCGGCGCGTACTCCGATGTGGAGCTCAAGTCGGTCGAGGCCGGCGCGGACGCGGCGGCCCAGCGGGCGGCGCTGTCCACGCTGATCTCCCAGAAGCCGGATGTGATCGTGCTGCTGCCGTTCGACGGCAAGGAACTCAACTCGTTCGGCCTGGAGGCGATGGCGGCCGGCATTCCGGTGGTCAACCTGGACCGGGCCTTCCCGGACGCCAAGGCATACCGGTTGCAGATCAAGGGCGACAACTACGGCATGGGCGTCTCGGCGGCCAATTTCATTGCCGAGCAGCTCAAGGCCAAGGGCGTCAGCAACCCGGTGATCGCCGAGATCGCCGGCATGGACGCTCTGGAGCTGACCCAGGAGCGCACGAAGGGCTTCAACGACACCCTCGCCCAGCACGGCCTGAAGGTGGCCAACCGGCGGGCGGCCGAGTTCACCGTCGACACCGGGCAGCGGGAGGCGGCCCAGCTGCTCCAGGCCCTGCCGAAGATCGACGCGATCTGGAACCACGACGACGACCAGGGCGTCGGCGTGCTGGCCGCGATCAGTCAGGCCAACCGCAACGAGTTCTTCATGGTCGGCGGTGCCGGCTCGAAGAAGGCGATGGAGGACATCCAGGCCGACAACACGGTGCTCAAGGCCACGGTGACCTACAGCCCGTCGATGGCCTCCTCGGCGATCTCCCTGGCCCGGCTGATCGGCCAGGGCCGGGGCATGGGCGACCTGGTGGAACTCCAGGTGCCCAAGGAGATCGTCCTCGCCTCCGAAACGATCACGAAGGAGAACGCGAGCGACTACATGAAGCTCGGGTTCTGACACGACCGGGGGGAGACCCACCTTGTCCACGAACGACAACCAACTGCGGATCGGCATGGTCGGTTACGCCTTCATGGGCGCCGCGCACTCGCAGGCGTGGCGCACCGTGAACCGGGTGTACGACCTGCCGGCGCGGGCCCGGATGACGCTCATCTGCGGCCGGGATCCGGGGAAGGTGGCCGAGGCCGCCGACCGGCTCGGCTGGGCGGAGCACACCACGGACTGGCGGGAGCTGGTGGCCCGGCCGGACATCGACGTGGTCGACATCTGCACACCGGGTGACAGTCACGCCGAGATCGCCCTGGCCGCGTTGGCCGCCGGCAAGCACGTGCTGTGTGAGAAGCCGCTGGCGAACACCGTCGCCGAGGCGCGGGAGATGGCCGCCGCGGCGGCCGCTGCCCGGGCTGGTGGGGCGCGTTCGGCGTGCGGATTCAACTACCGGCGGGTGCCGGCGGTGGCGCTGATGCGCCAGCTGGTCGCCGAGGGGCGGCTCGGCGAGATCCGCCACGTCCGGGCCACCTACCTGCAGGACTGGATCGTGGACCCGCAGTTCCCCCTGGTCTGGCGGCTCCGCAAGGAGGTGTCGGGCTCCGGCGCGCTCGGTGACATCGGTGCGCACATCATCGACCTGACCCAGTACGTCACAGGTCAGCGGATCACCGGTGTGAGCGCGGTGACCGAGACGTTCGTCAAGGAGCGGCCGCTGCCGGCCGAGTCGAGCGGGTTGGCTGCACAAGCCGACGGGGGCAGCGCCGCCACCGGCCCGGTCACCGTGGACGACGCGGCCATCTTCCTGGCCCGGCTGGACGGCGGCGCGCTCGCCACCTACGAGGCGTCCCGGTTCGCCACCGGGCGTAAGAACGCTCTCCGCGTGGAGATCAACGGGTCGCTGGGCAGCGTCGCCTTCGACCTGGAACGGCTCAACGAACTGGAGTTCTACGACGCGACGCGACCCGCCGCCGAGCAGGGCTTCAGCCGGATCCTGGTGACCGAGAGCGAGCACCCGTACCTGTCGGCCTGGTGGCCGCCGGGGCACATCATCGGGTACGAGCACTCCTTCACCCACCAGATGCGCGACTTCATCGAGGCGGTGGCGACCGGCGGGGATCCGACCCCCTCCTTCGCCGAGGCGTTGCAGGTGCAACTGGTGTTGGAAGCGGTGGTCCGGTCGGCCGAAGAGGGTTCCTCGTGGACCGTGATCGAGCCGGCGCTGGCGACGACAGCCGCCTGAGCCACCTCCGGTGCCGACCGGCGAGGGCCGGCCGCGGTTGCGCCCCGCGGCCGGGTACGAGGTCGGTACCGGAGGCCGTGCCGCCGGGCGGTCGTCCGGTGGCACGAACGTGCGGTCCCTCCGGTGGGGCCGGACCGGGATTCCCCGGCCGCACCGGAGGGCCGACGCCCAGCGGTCCTGGCGACCGCAGAGACCTCAGCCGCCTGGCAGGCGGTCCGCCTTCGACGAGTCGTCCGGTCGGTTGCGTCAACTCGCGACCGGCCGGGTACGGAGCAGGCAGGGGCGCGACGCCGACCACCCCTGCCTGTCAGCCCCGTCCGTCCCGGCAGGTTCCGGGACACCGGTCGGCGGCGTCGCCGCCGACCTCGCCGCCGACCGGTGAGCTTTCCGCCGGGACAGCCGGGCGGACGGGGCGTCTCCGCACAAAGGATATCTTTCGGAAACATTCTCTGATATTGATGTAACTCGATGGCCGGATTCCCCGACCGGGAAGGAGCGCCATGCGTACGGGTGTCTGGCTGGTGGGAGCACGCGGCTCGGTCGCGACCACCAGCATCGTCGGGGCGCTCGCCCTGCGGGCCGGGTTGACCGGGCCGACCGGCTGCGTCACCGAGCTGCCCGGGGTGCGCGGGCCGGCCCTGCCGGCCTTCGCTGATCTGGTCTTCGGCGGTCACGACGTGGTCACCACCCCACTGGCCAAACGCGCCGAGGCGCTCGCCGACGCCGGCGTGCTGCCGGCCCGGCTGGTCGCCGCGCTGACCGAGGAACTGGCCACTGTCGAGCGGGAGCTACGCCCCGCTCCCACCGGTGGCAGCCAGGCCGACCGGGCCGCCGCCCTGGTCCGCGACCTCACCGAGTTCCGTGACCGGCACCGGCTGGCCCGGGTCGTGGTGGTGAACGTCGCGGCCACCGAACCGGCGTGCCAGCCGCATCCCGGACACGCCGACCCGGACGCGCTGCACGCCGCGCTCACCGGTCCCGACGAGGTGCTGCCGCCCAGCTCGCTGTACGGGTACGCGGCGGTCACCGCGGGCTGCTCGTACGTCGACTTCACCCCGTCGACCGGCCTGCGGCTGCCGGCCCTGGTCGCGCTTGCCGAGGCCCACCAGGTGCCGTACGCCGGGCACGACGGCAAGACCGGCGAGACCCTGCTGAAGTCGGTGCTCGCCCCGATGTTCGCGATGCGCAACCTGCAGGTGCGCTCCTGGTCCGGCACCAACCTGCTCGGCGGCGGCGACGGCGCCACGCTCGCCGACCCGGCGGCCAACGCCGCGAAGGTCCGCAGCAAGCAGCGGGTGCTCGGCGAGACACTCGGCTACCTGCCGCAGGGCGACACCCGCATCGACTACGTCGAGAGCCTCGGCGACTTCAAGACCGCCTGGGATCTGATCACGTTCGCGGGTTTCCTGGGCACCGGGATGCGCCTGGAGTTCACCTGGCACGGTTGTGACTCGGCACTGGCCGCTCCACTCGTGCTCGACCTGGCCCGGCTGACCGCCGCCGCGCACGCCGCCGGCCACACCGGCCCCCTGGCCGACCTCGCCTTCTTCTTCAAGGACCCGCTCGACGCCGACACCCACTCGCTCGCCGAGCAGTGGACCCGGCTCTGCGCGTTCGCCCAGCGGCTGGACCCCGGAGGCACCGATGACAGGCATGGCTGACCTCGTCGAGTTGGTCCGGGCACCGGCCGCCCTCTCGGTGCCCGGTGACGTGATCGCCGGTGCCGCCGCGGCGGGCGCGCTGAGTCGGCGTACGCCGGCCCTGGCCGCCGCGTCGGTGCTGCTCTACTGGGGTGGGATGGCCGCCAACGACTGGGCCGACCGGCGGCTGGACGCGGTCGAACGCCCGGAGCGGCCGATCCCCAGCGGCCGGGTCAGCCCCGGCCTCGCGGTAGGTCTCGCCGCCGGCCTGACCGCCGCCGGGGTCGGGCTGGCCGCCGCAGCCGGTGGCCGGCGGGCCGCGGCCGTCGCGCTGCCGCTGGCCGCCGCCGTCTGGGGGTACGACCTGGCGGCCAAGAACACCGCCGCCGGGCCGGCCGTGATGGCCGCCTGCCGCGGGCTGGACGTGCTGCTCGGTGCCGCCGCCGGTCGACCGGCGCGGGCGTTGCCGGCGGCGCTCACCGTGGCCGCGCACACCTGGACCGTCACCGCCCTGTCTCGCCGCGAGGTCGACGGCGGCGACTCCGTGCTGCCGAGACGCACCCTCGCCGGCACCGCTCTGGTCGCCGCCAGCGCCGCGCTACCACAGTGGCCACCGCGACCGCACCGGCCCGTTGGCCCGGCCACCGGCGGTGTCCCGGCCCGGACGGGCCCGGCCGACCGCTCCGGCGCCGGCCGGCGCGCGGTCGATGCGGTGACGGCGGCGCTGCCCGCCGTCCTCGCCGGCTGGTACGCCGCCCGCTACGGCGGCGCGCAGGCCCGGGTGGTCGCCACCCCCACCGCCGACCGGGTCCGCGCGGCGGTGGGCGCCGGCATCACCGGCCTGCCCGCGTTGCAGGGTGCGTTGACCGCACGGGCCGGCACCGGCGTGCTCGGGCTGGCGGTGGCGGCGGCCGCGCCGCTGGGCCGACGACTGGCCCGGAAGGTCTCCCCGACATGACCGCCGGCACCCCCACCGACCATGGCGGCCTACGGTTCGGGTACGGCACCAACGGGTTCGCCAACCACCGCCTCGACGACGCGCTCGCGGTCATCGCCGACCTCGGTTACACAGGCGTGGCGCTGACCCTGGACCACGACCACCTCGACCCGTTCGCGCCGGAGCTGGCCCGCCGGGTCGACGCCGTGGGCCGCCGCCTCGCCGCGCTGGGTCTCGCGGTGGTGATCGAGACCGGGGCCCGGTACCTGCTCGACCCGTGGCACAAGCACGCACCGACGCTGCTGCACGACGACCCGGCCCGCCGGGTGGAGTTCCTGCGCCGCGCCGTGCGGATCGGCGCCGACCTCGGTGCCGAGGCGGTCTCGTTCTGGGCCGGGGTCCGGCCCGACGACGTCCCGCCGGCCGTGGCCTGGGAGCGCCTGGTGGCCGGCTGCGCCACGGTGGTCGAGGAGGCCGAGAACGCCGGCGTGACCCTGGGCTTCGAGCCCGAGCCGGGGATGCTCGTCGAGGACATCGCGGGTTGGCGTCGGCTGCACGCCGCCCTGGGACGGCCGACCACCCTGGGTCTCACCCTCGACATCGGACACTGCCGTTGCCTGGAGCCGCAGCCGGTGCCGGACTGCGTCCGGGACGTGGGCCAGCACCTGGTCAACGTGCAGATCGACGACATGCGGCGGGACGTGCACGAGCACCTGGAATTCGGCACCGGTGAGATCGACTTCCCGCCGGTGCTGGCCGCGCTGCGCGAGGTCGGCTACGCCGGGCTGGTCGCTGTCGAACTGCCCCGGCACTCGCACGCCGCCCCGGCCGTGGCCGCCCGCTCGCTGGCCTTCCTCCGCGCCGCCGCCGTCGGCGACACCGGTAACGGCGGCACCACTCACGGCGGCACCAGTAACGGCGGCACACGAAGGGTGACAACGGCCATGACACCTGACGCACTCCGGGCGGCGCTTGCGGACGTACCCGATCCGGCCTGGCTGACGGCGGCGCTGCACGCTGTCGCGGCGCAGCCGGCGGCGATCAGCCGATACTTCCCGGCCGCCGGCCGGCGTTGTGGCCGGGCCGACCTGCCCGACCTGCCCGGTTGGACGGCCGACGAGGCGGCGCGCGCGCTGCTGCTGGCCACCCTGCCAGCCGAGCACGCCGAGCAGGCCGAGACGCTCTACCGCACCGGCGACGCCGCCGAGAAACGGGCCGTGCTCAAGGCCCTGCCGCTGCTGCCGGTCGGCGCGGCCGGGGTGCCGCTGCTGCACGACGCGCTGCGCACCAACGACACCCGGCTGATCGCCGCGGCCCTCGGCCCGTACGCCGAACATCTGGACCAGGCCACCTGGCGACAGGCCGTGCTCAAGTGCGTCTTCACCGGCGTAGCGCTGGCCGTGCTGGCCGACCTCGACGAACGCGCCGACGCGGAGCTGGCGGGAATGCTCGCCGCGCTCGCCGCCGAGCGGCACGCCGCCGGCCGGAGCCTGCCCACCGACGCCACCGAGCTGCTGGACCGGCTGACCACCATCGGGCCGCCGGCCGGGCTGACCGCCACCGGCCAACCGCACTCCAGGGAGGCGTGATGCGAATCTTCGACCCGCACATCCACATGACGTCCCGCACCACCGACGACTACGAGCGGATGGCCGCCGCGGGCGTGCGGGCGGTGGTGGAACCGGCGTTCTGGCTGGGCCAACCGCGCACCAACGTCGGTTCGTTCACCGACTACTTCGACTCGCTCGTCGGCTGGGAGCCGTTCCGGGCCGGGCAGTTCGGGGTGCGCCACCACGCCACCGTCGCGCTCAACCCCAAGGAGGCCAACGACCCGCGCTGCCGGCCGGTGCTCGACGTGCTGCCCCGCTACCTGGACAAGGACGGCGTGGTCGCGGTGGGGGAGATCGGGTACGACTCGATGACCCCCGAGGAGGACGCCGCCTTCGCCGCCCAACTCGCCCTGGCCGTGGCGCACGACCTGCCGGCGCTGGTGCACACCCCGCACCGGGACAAGGCCCGTGGCGTCGAGCGCAGCCTCGCGGTGGTCGCCGAGTCCGGCATCGAACCGGGCCGGGTGGTGCTCGACCACCTCAACGAGGTGACCGTGAAGCAGGTCCGGGACACCGGCTGCTGGCTCGCCTTCTCCATCTACCCGGACACCAAGATGTCGCCGCCCCGCATGGTCGAGGTGCTCCGGGAGTACGGCACCGAACGGATGCTCGTCAACTCCGCCGCCGACTGGGGGCGCTCGGATCCGCTGCTCACCCGGGCCACCGGCGAGGCGATGCGGCAGGCCGGGTTCACCGACGAGGACGTCGACCAGGTGCTCTGGCGCAACCCGGTGGAGTTCTACGGGCAGTCCGGACGGCTCGACCTGAGCGACATCGAGGCACCGGACGCCACCTTCGCCGGCAACTCGATCCTGCGCGGCGGCAGCTGATGCGGCTGCGGCACCCCGGCGGGCGTACCGTGCACCTCGGCTACTGCACCAACGTGCATCCGGCCGAGGACCTCACCGGCATCCTCGACCAGCTCGACAGGTACGCGGTGCCGGTGCGCGCGGCGCTCGGCACCGACCTGCTCGGCCTGGGTCTGTGGCTGGCCGCCCCGGTCGCCGCCGAGCTGGCCGCCGATCCGCACGCCCGCCGCCGGTTGCGCACCGAGCTGACCGTACGCGGCCTGGAGGTGGTCACCCTCAACGGTTTCCCGTACGCCTCCTTCCAGGCCCCGGTGGTGAAGGGCGCGGTCTACCACCCGGACTGGACCACCGCCGACCGGCTGTCGTACACCCTGGACCTGGCCCGGGTGCTTGCCGACCTGCTGCCCGACGACGCCGCCCGGGGTTCGGTCTCCACCCTGCCGCTGGCCTGGCGGACGCCGTGGGACGGCAGCCGGGCCGATGCCGCCCGTCGCCGGCTCGACCAACTCGCCGCCGGGCTCGCCGCCGTGCAGCGGGACACCGGCCGGCCGGTGCGGGTCGGGTTCGAGCCGGAACCCGGCTGCGTGGTCGAGAGCAGCGCGCAGGCGGTGGCCGCGTTCTCCGGAGTGGACGTCGAACGACTCGGCATCTGTCTGGACCTGGCCCACCTCGCCTGTGCCTGGGAGGAGCCGGCCGCCGCCCTGGAGCGGCTGGCCACGGCGGGCCTGCCGGTGGTCAAGGTGCAGGTCTCCGCCGCGCTGGAGGCGACCGACCCGGCCGGTGACGCCGCCGCGCTGCGGCGCTGGGTCGAGCCCCGCTTCCTGCACCAGACCCGCACCGCCGACTGCGCCGACGGTGCCGGCGGGGTCGGTTCGGCCGACGGTGCCGGCGGGGAACCGCGGCGGTCTGATCCGGCGGATCCCCGGTGGGCGGCCGACGACCTGGACGGGGCGCTCGACGCGGCGCTGCCCGGGCCGTGGCGGGTGCACTACCACGTGCCGCTGCACGCCCCGCCCGAGCCGCCGCTGGGCTCGACCCTGCCGGTGCTGCGCGCCGCGCTGGCCGGGCTGCTCACCGGTCCCGACGCCGGCTGCGACCACTTCGACGTCGAGACGTACACCTGGGGGGTGCTGCCGGCGGCGCGGCGCCCGCGCACCGACGCGGAGCTGGCCGCCGGGATCGCGGCCGAACTGGCCTTCGCCCGTGACGAACTGGTCGCCCTCGGGCTGACCCCAACTGCAACGGCGGTGACGGCATGACCCAGTTGGTGGTGTTGGACGTGGTGGGGCTGACCCCGCGCCTGCTGGCGCACATGCCCCGGCTGCGTGCGGTGGCGGACGCCGGATTCCGGGCCGAGCTGGGCACGGTGCTGCCGGCGGTGACCTGCTCGGTGCAGTCGACGTTCCTCACCGGGGCGCTCCCCGCCGAGCACGGCATCGTCGGCAACGGGTGGTACTTCCGCGACCTCGGTGAGGTGCTGCTCTGGCGGCAGCACAACGCGCTCGTCGGTGGCGAGAAGCTGTGGCAGGCGGCCCGCCGGGTCCGGCCGGACTACACGGTGGCGAACGTCTGCTGGTGGTACGCGATGGGCGCCGACGTCGACTGGACGGTCACCCCGCGCCCGGTCTACCACGCCGACGGGCGCAAGGAGCCGGACTGCTACACCGATCCGCCGGAACTGCACGACGCGCTCACCGCGCGGCTGGGCACCTTCCCGCTGTTCACCTACTGGGGGCCGGGCGCGGGAATGCCCTCGTCGCGCTGGATCTGCCGAGCCGCCGAACAGATCCTCGCCGACTCCGCACCCGACCTGACCCTGGTCTACGTCCCGCACCTGGACTACGACCTGCAACGCTTCGGCCCCTCCTCGCCGCAGGCCGCCGCCGCCGCGGCCGAGCTGGACGGCGTGCTCGCCCCGCTGCTGGACGCCGCCCAGGCCCGGGACGCCACGGTGGTGGTGCTGTCGGAGTACGGCATCACCGACGTCTCCCAGCCGGTCGACGTGAACCGGCTGCTGCGCGCCGAGGGGCTGCTGCGGGTGCACACCCAGGCCGGTATGGAGTACCTCGACCCGTGGACGTCGCGGGCGTTCGCGGTCGCCGACCACCAGATCGCCCACGTCTACGTACGCGACCCGGCGGATGTGCCGGCGGTGGCGAAGCTCTGCGCGGCGCTGCCCGGGGTGGCCGAGGTGCTGGACGCCGCCGGCAAGGCGGCGCACGGGCTGAACCACGAGCGTGCCGGTGAACTGGTGCTGGTGGCCGAGCCGGATGCCTGGTTCACCTACTACTACTGGCTCGACGACGCTAACGCCCCGGACTTCGCCCGGCTGGTGGAGATCCACCGCAAGCCCGGGTACGACCCGGCGGAGCTGTTCTTCGACCCGGCCGCGCCGGGCGCGGCGAAACGGCGGGCCGCTGTCGCGCTGGCCCGCAAGAAACTGGGCATGCGCTATCTGATGAGTGTGGTCGGGCTGGATGCCGGAGCGCGGGCGGTACGGGGGTCGCACGGGCGGTTGCCCGCCGACCCGGCCGACGCCCCGGTGCTGCTCTGCTCCGACCCGTCGGTGGCCCGGGAGCGGGTGGCCGCCACGGAGGTCAAGGGACTGTTGCTGGAGCTGGCCGGCCTGACGGGGTCCTGACGAATGACGCCGGACTTTCGATCATATTGACGAAAGTCATTACCTGGCGGGCGGAAGGTATGGACACATTGACATACCTAATTTAATGTCATCGCTAACACTGGCTTGTTTCACGCGAGTGAACCAGTGGTCAGGGCCGACCGGGCACGGTGCCTGACGACATTCCCCCGCTACGGCGTTCGGCGCGGCGGCGCGCGCCCGCCCTGGCAATTCCTCGTCAGGAAGGGACAGCACTGCAATGTCCACAATGGACTTATCTCGCCCCCGCCGCACGCGGTGGGGCTCGACCGGCTCGGCGCTGCTGCTGGTCGCCACGGCCGGCACGATCGCCCTCACCGCCGCACCGACGTCGCTCGGCGGACCCGCCCCGGCGCAGGCCCACCCCATCGTCGCCTCCGACTTCCAGCAGGTCACCCTCGCCAAGGGGGTCGCCGAGGTCGGTGAGCCGATGACCATCGCGGTGCTGCCGGACCGCTCGGTCCTGCACACCGCCCGCAACGGCGCCGTCCGCCGCACCGACGCGGCCGGCAACACCTCGGTGATCGGCAACATCCCGGTCTACACCCACGACGAAGACGGCATGCAGGGCATCGGGGTCGACCCGAACTTCGCCAGCAACCGGCACATCTTCCTCTACTACGCACCGCCGCTCTCCACCCCCGGCGGTGACGCGCCGGCCACCGGTTCCAACTGGTCCGCCTGGCAGGGCGTCAACCGGCTGTCCCGGTTCACCCTGAACTCCGACTTCACCATCAACCAGTCCAGCAAGATCGACATTCTGGACGTCGCCGCCGACCGGGGCAACTGCTGCCACGCCGGTGGCGACATCGACTTCGACGCGGCCGGCAACCTGTACCTCTCCACCGGCGACGACACCAACCCCTTCTCCTCCAGCGGGTACTCCCCGCTCGACGAGCGGACCGACCGCAACCCGGCGTACGACGCGCAGCGCAGCGCCGCCAACACCAACGACCTGCGCGGCAAGATCCTCCGGATCAAGGTCAACGCCGACGGGTCGTACTCGATCCCGGCCGGCAACCTGTTCGCTCCCGGCACCGCGCGGACCCGCCCCGAGATCTACGCGATGGGCCTGCGCAACCCGTTCCGGATGAGCGTCGACAAGGCCACCGGCGTCATCTACGTCGGCGACTACGGGCCGGACGCGGGCGCCACCACCAACCGCGGCCCCAGCGGCCAGGTCGAGTTCAACCGGATCACCGAACCCGGCTTCTACGGCTGGCCGTACTGCACCGGCACCAACACGGCCAACGAGACGTACTCCGAGTGGAACTTCGCCAACAACACCGCCGGTCCGAAGTACAACTGCACCGGCGGCGCGACGAACAACTCCTTCCGCAACACCGGCCTGACCACCCTGCCGCCGGCCAAACCCGCCTGGATCCGGTACGCCGGCGACGCGGGCAGCCCGCCGGAGTTCGGCGGCGGCTCCGAGTCGCCGATGGCCGGCCCGGTCTACCGGTACGACGCCGCGCTGAACTCGGCCACCAAGTGGCCGCAGAGCTTCGACGGGCAGTTCTTCGCCACCGAGTTCGGCCGGGGCTGGATCAAGCCGATCCACGTCAACGCCAACGGCTCGATCGCCGGCATCGACGCCTCCTTCCCCTGGAACGGCAAGCAGGTGATGGACTCGGCGTTCGGTCCGGACGGTGCGCTCTACGTGCTGGACTACGGCACCGGCTACTACAACGGCGACCACAACTCGGCGCTGTACCGCTACGACTACGTCGGCGCCGGCAACAACCGGGCACCGACGGCGGTGGCCTCGGCCGACAAGACCTCCGGCATCGCCCCGTTGACAGTGAACTTCTCCTCGGCCGGGTCGTCGGACCCGGAGGGCGGGGCGCTCAGCTACTCGTGGGCGTTCGGCGACGGCACCACCTCGACGGCGGCCAACCCGAGCAAGACGTACACCGTGAACGGCAACTACACCGCCACGCTCACCGTACGCGACCCGCAGGGCGCCACCGGCACGGCGAGCGTACGGATCGGGGTCGGCAACACCGCGCCGACGGTCACCATCACCAGCCCCGCCAACGGCCAGCTGTTCAGCTTCGGCGACACGGTGCCGTTCAGCATCACGGTGACCGACCCGGAGGACGGCACCATCGACTGCACCAAGGTCAAGATGACCTACGTGCTGGGCCACGACAGCCACGGCCACCAGATCACCTCGCAGAACGGCTGTTCCGGCTCGATAGTGGTGCCGGTCGACGGTGAGCACGACGACGCCGCCAACATCTTCGGCATCTTCGACGCCGAGTACACCGATGCCGGCGGCCTGACCACGCACACCCAGCACACCCTCCAGCCGCGCAAACGGCAGGCGGAGCACTACAAGACCTCCTCCGGTGTCGACCCCTTCGACAAGGCGACCGCCGAGGGCGGCAAGACCGTCGGCAACATCAACAACGGTGACTGGATCGCGTTCGAGCCGTACCGGATCGGCAACGCCACCTCGTTCAGCGCCCGGGTCTCCTCGGCCGGCTCCGGCGGCACCCTCCAGGTGCGGGCCGGCTCGGCCACCGGCACCGTGCTCGGCTCGGCGACCGTCCCGGTCACCGGTGGCTGGGACAGCTTCACCACCGTCACCGGCAGCATCAGCAACCCGCCCACCGGCACCACCACGCTCTACCTGACCTTCGCCGGCTCGGGCACCGGTTTCCTGTACGACCTGGACTCGTTCGCCTTCACCACCGGCTCCACCCCACCGCCGACCGGCGACCGCACCGGCCAGATCACCGGGTTGGCGGGTAAGTGTCTGGATGTGCGTAACGGTTCGTCGGCGGACGGTACGCAGATCCAGATCTGGTCCTGTAATGGTGCTGCGGCGCAGACGTGGACGGTGACGCCGAATTCGACGATCCGGGCGTTGGGCAAGTGCCTGGATGTCAACGGTGCGGGTTCGGCGGACGGTACGAAGATCCAGTTGTGGACCTGTAACGGTGGTGGTGCGCAGGTGTGGTCGGCGCAGTCGAACGGCACGTTGCGTAACCCGAACTCCGGCAAGTGCCTCGACGTCTCCAACAACAGCTCCGCCGACGGCCAGGCAGTGCATCTCTGGACCTGCCACACCAACGCCAACCAGCGCTGGGTACTTCCTTGATGAAAGGAGGGGCCCCCTGTTAACGCCTAGTGTTGTACAGGGGGCCCCTCCTAACACAACGATCGTTGGGAGAGCGACATGCGCAAACTCCTCAGACCCGTCCTCGGCGTGGCCACCGCTGCCCTCGCCGTCCTGGCCTGCACCGCGCCGGCCACCCCGGCCAGCGCCGCCGACACGCCGTACGACGTGTTGGTCTTCTCCAAGACGGCCGGCTTCCGGCACGACTCCATCGCCGTCGGCACCCAGGCCATCCGTGACCTGGGCGCGGCGAACAGCTTCACCGTCACCGCCACCGAGGACGCCAACGCCTTCACCACGGGCAACCTTGCCCAGTACGAAGCGGTGATCTTCCTCAACACCACAGGCGACGTGCTCAACAACAGCCAACAGAGCGCGTTCGAGGCGTACATCGGCGCCGGCGGCGGCTACGTCGGCGTGCACTCCGCCGCCGACACCGAGTACGGCTGGTCCTTCTACGGCAACCTGGTCGGGGCGTACTTCCGCTCGCACCCGGCCATCCAGCAGGCCCAGGTCCGGGTGGAGGACCGGGCCCACGCGGCCACCGCCCACCTGCCGCAGACCTGGACCCGCACCGACGAGTGGTACGACTTCCAGGCCAGCGCCCGTCCCGGCGCCCGCATCCTGGCCAACCTCAACGAGTCGTCGTACTCCGGCGGCGTGATGGGCGCCGACCACCCGATCGCGTGGTGCAAGACGTACAGCGGTGGCCGGTCCTTCTACACCGGCGGCGGGCACACCCAGGCGTCGTACTCCGAACCGGCCTTCCGCTCGCACCTGCTCGGCGGCATCCGGTACGCGGCCGGCCGCACCAAGGCCGACTGCCGCCCGGAGACCGGCTACACCACCCTCTACAACGGCTCGACCACCGGCTGGTCCCAGGCCGGACCGGGCAACTTCAGCAACTCCGACGCCACCCTGACCTCGGTCGGCGGGATGGGGCTGTTCTGGTACAGCGCCAAGCAGTTCACCAACTACTCGCTGAAGCTGGACTGGCGGGTCGCCGGCGACGACAACTCGGGCGTCTTCATCGGCTTCCCGCCGTCGAGTGACCCGAACTCCGCCATCAACAACGGCTACGAGGTGCAGATCGACCCCACCGACACCGCGGACAAGACCACCGGCGCGATCTACGGCTTCAAGGCCGCCGACCTTGCCGCCCGGGACGCCGCGCTGAACCCGGCGGGGGCGTGGAACACCTACGAGCTGCTGGTGGAGGGGGAACGCCTCCAGGTCTTCCTGAACGGATCCAAGATCAACGACTTCACCAACACCGACCCGGTCCGCTCCCTCGCCGGCCACATCGGCATCCAGAACCACGGCACCGGCGACGACGTCTCCTTCCGCAACATCAGGATCAAGGAGCTGGGCGGCACCAACCCGCCCCCGAGCGGGGACCGCACCGGCCGGATCACCGGGTTGGCGGGTAAGTGTCTGGATGTGCGTAACGGTTCGTCGGCGGACGGTACGCAGATCCAGATCTGGTCCTGTAATGGTGCTGCGGCGCAGACGTGGACGGTGACGCCGAATTCGACGATCCGGGCGTTGGGCAAGTGCCTGGATGTCAACGGTGCGGGTTCGGCGGACGGTACGAAGATCCAGTTGTGGACCTGTAACGGTGGTGGTGCGCAGGTGTGGTCGGCGCAGTCGAACGGCACGTTGCGTAACCCGAACTCGGGCAAGTGCCTGGACGTGTCGAACAACAGCTCCGCCGACGGCCAGGCAGTGCATCTCTGGACCTGCCACACCAACGCCAACCAGCGCTGGGTGCTCCCATAGCTGTAAGGAGGGGCCCCCTGCTAACGCCTGGCGTAGTAAAGGGGCCCCTTTTTAACAGCGCGCCACCCGCCTAGAGTGAGAGTGGCGACCGCGAGGTGGCCGGTGAACCGACGGGAGGCGCAACCCGTCGGTCCCAGGCGCGTGAAGCGCCCGCCGGGCATCGCCGAGGCCGTCCACTCCGGTCATCCCTCGCCCCGGTCCCGCAGGTACGGAATCCCCCACCACGACAGGGGAAAAGGACACATGGCGCGACCGATCACGTTGTTCACCGGCCAGTGGGCCGACCTTCCGTTCGACGAGGTGTGCCGGCTCGCCGCCGAGTGGGGCTACGACGGCCTGGAGATCGCCTGCTGGGGCGACCACTTCGAGGTCGACAAAGCCCTGGCCGACGACTCGTACGTCGACCGGAAACGGGAGACGCTCGCCAAGCACAACCTCCAGGTCTTCACGATCTCCAACCACCTGGTCGGCCAGGCTGTCTGCGACCACCCCATCGACGAGCGCCACCAGGGCATCCTGCCGGCCCGGATCTGGGGAGACGGCGAGCCCGAGGGGGTACGCCAACGTGCCGCCGAGGAGATCAAGAACACCGCCCGTGCCGCCGCGAAGCTCGGGGTCGACACCGTCGTCGGCTTCACCGGCTCGTCGATCTGGCACACCCTGGCGATGTTCCCGCCGGTGCCGCCGTCGATGATCGACCGGGGCTACCAGGACTTCGCCGACAGGTGGAACCCGATCCTGGACGTCTTCGACGAGGTGGGGGTGCGCTTCGCGCACGAGGTCCACCCCAGTGAGATCGCGTACGACTACTGGACGACCAAGCGGGCCCTGGAGGCGATCGGGCACCGGCCCGCCTTCGGCCTCAACTGGGACCCGTCGCACTTCGTCTGGCAGGAGCTGGACCCGGTCAACTTCATCTTCGACTTCGCCGACCGGATCTACCACGTCGACTGCAAGGACGCCAAGGTGCGTACGGGTGACGGCCGGCGCGGCCGGCTCGCCTCCCACCTGCCCTGGGCGGACCTGCGGCGCGGCTGGGACTTCGTCTCCACCGGTCACGGCGACGTGCCGTGGGAGGACTGCTTCCGCGCGTTGAACGCGATCGGCTACGACGGGCCGATCTCGATCGAGTGGGAGGACGCCGGGATGGACCGGCTGGTCGGTGCCCCGGAGGCGCTCCAGTTCGTCCGCCGGCTCGCCTTCGACGCGCCGGCCGCCGCCTTCGACGCGGCCTTCAGCAGCAACGACTGAACCGGCTCGCCCCGGGGGCCCGGCATCCGCCGGCCCCCGGCACCGGCGGGCGGCTCAGCCGGCGCTGAAGACGTGCTCACTGACCAGGCGGGCCGCGCCGACCAACCCGGCCCGGTCCGCCAGGTCGGAGAGGACGATCGGCATGGTGCCGGTGGCCAGCGGCGCCGACCGCCGGTAGACCACTCCCCGGATCTCGGCGAGCAGGACGTGCCCGAGCCCTTCCGGCGCGCCGCCGATCACCAGGATGCCGGGATTGACGAAGCTGACCAGGCCGACGAGCACCCGACCGAGACGGCGGGCGGCGTCGCGGATCAGGATCTGCGTGGCCGGGTCGCCGGCGGTCGCGGTCGCGGCGACGTCCGGCACGGTGAGCGTGCCCGCCTCGGCCAGCCGGGCCGCGAGCGCCGCGGAACGGCCCGAACGGGCGATCGCCAGCGCCGACCGCACCAACCCCTCATCACCGCAGTACGCCTGAAGGCAGCCGGCCTCACCGCAGCCGCAGACCGGCCCGTCCTCGTCGAGCGACAGGTGCGCGATGTCACCCGCGGCGCTTGTCGCTCCGCGATGCAGCGCGCCGCCGAGGACCAGCCCGCAGCCGATCGCCGGGCCGAGCTTCAGGTAGAGAAAATCGTCGAACGTACGCCCGATGCCGGCGTGCTGCTCGCCGAGGGCGAACACGTTGGCGTCGTTGTCGACAAGTGCCGGGCAGCCCAGTGCGGCGGCGAAGGCGTCGCGGACGGGGAAGCGCTGCCAACCGGGCAGCGCCGCCGGCGCGACGGATGCGCCGCCGTCGACCGCTCCGGGCAGGGCGATCCCGACGCCGGTGAGTTCGGCGACGCCCAGATCGGCGCGGAGCTTCTCGATCAGTTCGACCGCTCGGGTGATCACCGGTTCGGGCCCGCCGCGGGCGTCCACCACCGCACCCGTCTCGGCCAGCGGGCACAACTCGCCGTCGGTCACCGCAACGCTTACCCGGTCCGGTGCGACGACCACGCTGGCGAAGCGGACCCCGCCCGCGAGGCGCAGCAGCGACGAACGGCGCCCACCGCGAGAGGCCGCCGGTCCGGCGGTCTCGACCAGTCCACGCGCGATGAGCCGGTCCAGTTCGGCGGTGAGCGTCGACCGGGACAGGCCCGCGATGTCGCCCACCTCCACACGTGACCGGGGACCGTCGTCACGCAGCAATCGGACCAGCCGTGCCTGTTGCGAGTTCTCCGGCCGGAGCAGTGCCACCGCCATCACCTCCTGCCCGGAGTCTTGCACGCCGGTGTTACGTGTCTGTGGCCGGCAGGGGCCACGTCCGTCACCGGACGCGGCCCCTGCGTACGCGTGTCTCGGGTCCGTCAGCTCCACGGGCCCGAGGCTGGCCTCAGCCCCGCAGGCCCGCCATGTGCTGGTAGCTCACCTCCGCGTAGCGCAGCGAGCGACCCGGGTCGGCGGTGCCGCCCGGCGCGTTGTCCTGCTCCCACATCGGGTTGTGGTAGCCCTTCGCGCCCATCTTGGCGAAGAAGCCGCCGTAGTCGATGTCGCCTTCGCCGAGCGGCACCATCTCGTACCCGTTGGTGACGTTCGGGTTGATCGCGCCGTCCTTCGCGTGGAACAGCGGGAACCGCATGGTCCGGGAGGCGACGGTGGCCAGCGGGTCGAAGATGTTGGTCTGCGGGTTGCCGTCCGGGCCGGTGTAGGTGTGCCAACGGTGCCGGGCCACGTGCGCCCAGTAGATGTCCATCTCGAAGAAGACCTTGTCGGCTTCGGTCTGCTGGAAGAAGTACTCCAGCTTGCGGATGCCCGAGGACCGGGTCGGTCGGCCCAGCTCGTCCAGCGGCCCGCTGTCGAGCAGGAAGTTGTACGCCGCGTCGTGGTTGTGCGTGTACAACTTCAGCCCACGGGCGGCGGCCATCTCGCCGAACAGGTTCCACCGGTCCGCGGCGGCGTCCCAGTCGGCCTTGAAGTTGCTGTTGGTCGGGTCGCTGCCGGTGCCGACGTGCTGCATGCCGAGGATCTCGGCGGTGTCGAGCGTCCGCTCGAACGCGGCGATGGTGTCCGGGGTGACGGTGCTGGGGATGGAGGTGTGCGCGCCGTTGGCGCGCAGCCCGTTGTCGTCCAGGATCTTCCGGATCTCCACCGGCGTGATCTGCCGGCCCAGGATGGCCGTGTTCTGGTTGTAGCCGGCGAACTCGACCTCCTTGTAGCCGATCTCGGCGAGCCGGGCGAGCACCCGTTCGAAGCCGTACGGCACGCCACTGACGTCCGGGGCGGCGCTGATCCGGTCCCGGACGCTGTAGAGGATGATGCCGCGCTTGCCGGGTGGCACGAGCACACCGTTGCTGTTGCCCTTGCCGCTGGAGGCGGCGGCCACGGAGCCGAAGCCGGCGGCGCCGACCGCCGCCGCGCCGGCGACCCCGGCGAAGGCGCCGAGTATCCGACGGCGGCTCATTCCGTGCTGACTGTCGTTCATGTCCTGCTGCCTTTCGTGGTGGTGCTGGCGGATGGGTGGCCGGGGCCGCCGCGCGGCGGCCCCGGCCGGGTGGGCTTACGGGGTGAGGCCGATGCCCTGACCGTTGAACTGGACCCAGTTGAGGTTGCCGAAACCGCTTGCCGGTCCGCCTTCGACGGTGGTGAACACCAGGTAGAGCCGGAACGTGTCACCGGGGTCGGTGATCGGCACGGTGGTGCTGGTGAAGGCGTTGTTGCCGGTGGTCGCGTTGACCGTGGCGGTGGTCAGCAACGGGCCCGTCGGCGAGTCCCGGCGGAACTCGACGTTGAACCGCGGCTGCCCGGCCGTGGCCGCGCTACCACCCGACGTACGCAGGGTGACCGAGTTGATGTTCCTCAGGTTGACCGTGCCGTTGACGGCGATCCAGTCACCGGGGTCGAGGCTGCCCCGCTGCTGCCCGCCACCGGCGTCGGCGCTGTTGCCGACGGTGGTGCCCGACTGGTCCCGGGCGAACTCCACCTGCTGCAACTTGTCCTGGATCACCTGCTGACCGATGGTGGTCAGGGCAGGTTGGCCATTGGCGCCGTTGTCGGTGTACGAGGCACTGATCACGCCGTAGATGTAGCCGCCGTGCCCGGCGTCGTCAGGATCGGTGGACAGTACGCCGGAGCAGCCGAACGCGTTCGCCCCGCCGTGCCCGTGGTCGTCGTGACCGAGCACGAAGGTCACCTCGACCCGGTTACAGTCGATCGGGCCGTCCTCCGGGTCGGTGACCGTGACCGACCAGGGGATGTCGTCGCCCCAGCTGAAGAAGCCACCCTCCAGCGGCACGTTCACCCGTACCGTCGATGCGGTGTTGCCGACCGTGATCGTGGTGTTCGCCGTCGCGGTCTTGCCGCTGGAGTCGGTGACCGTCAACCGCGCCGTGTAGACGCCGTTGGCGGTGTAGGTGAAGGTGGGGTTCGGGTCGACGGAGTCGATGACGCCGTCGCCGTTGAAGTCCCAGGCGAACGAGATGGAGTCCGCCGGGTCCGGATCGCGGGAGCCCTCGCTGGAGAAGGCCACCGTCAGTGGGGCGGGCCCGTTGGAGGGGGTCGCCTTCAGCACCGCCGTCGGTGCCCGCAGGCCCTTGACGTAGCTGAACTTCACCATCGCGGCGTCCGGGTTGATGTTGAAGAACCCGTCCCCGTACGTCAGCAGGTAGAAGTTGCCGTCCGGGCCCCACATCATGTCCATCGGGTTGTCGCAGAGGAAGGGCCTGGCCGGCGTGACCGGGCCACCTCCGCAGTTCAGCAGATCATTGATCTTCAGGATCTCGCCCTGCGAGTCGAGCCGGATCTCCCGCAGGTAGTCCCGGGTGAACTCGCCGAAGAAGATCGCGCCGTCGTAGTACGCGGGGAACTTCGTCTCCGACCTCAGCTCCGGGTCGTAGTCGTACTTCGCCGCGCCGTGCGGTCCGACGCCACCGGTGCCCAGCTCGGGGAAGAGCACCGGACACACCTGGGTCGGGGTGGACAGGTAGGACTCCGCACACGGGGTCGGAGCGTTGAACGAATACCAGAGTTCGGACTTCTCCACCGGCGGCAGGTCGACCAGGCCGGTGTTGTGTCGAGAGGTGTTCTTCGGTGCCGCGCAGTCGAACGGTGCGACCGGTGAGATCGGGGTGGTCGTCCAGTTCATCTCGACGTACGGCAGGTCAGGCTGCACGCACATCGGCCAACCGTAGTTCGCCGGCTTGTCCACCACCATCATCCGTCCGGTGCCCGCCGGACCTCGTCCGACACCCGCGTCGCGGGAGTCCGGGGAGTAGTCGGTGATGTAGGCGACGTCGTTCTTGTCGACGGTGATCCGGAACGGGTTCCGCAGGCCCATCGCGTAGATCTCCGGGCGGGTCTTGTCGCTCGGGTACGCCCCCTCGGGGAACAGGTTCCCCGCCGGGATGGTGTAGCTGCCGTCCGGCTGCACCGTGATCCGCAGGATCTTGCCGCGCAGGTCGTTGGTGTTGGCGGCACCGCGCCGGGCGTCCGCGAACGGCGCCTGGTAGACACCGCTGTCGCTCACCGAGTCGTTGTGCGGGGAGAAACCTCCCGCGCCACCGGCGCTGGCCGGGGTGTCGTCCCCGGTGACCAACCAGAGGTTGTTGTCGGAGTCGAAGGCGATGTCGCCGGCCACGTGACAGCAGGCGCCCCGGTCCACCGGCACCTGCATGATCTTCTGCTCGCTGTCCAGGTCGAGCGAGGGGTTCTCACCGTCGACGAACTTGAAGCGGGAGAGCTGGAAGTAGCCCTTCCACACCTCCCACGCGTTCGGGTCGGTGCTGGTGGTCGGCGCCGCCCCGGTGGGGGTGTCCAGCAGGGGTGCGTAGAACAGGTAGACCCACTTGTTCGTGGCGAAGTCCTTGTCGATCGCCGGGCCGTACATCCCGTCCTCGCTGTGGGTGTAGACCGGGATCTGGGCCAGCAGCGTGGTCTGGTTGCCGTCCGGCTCGTGCAGTCGTACGCCGCCGCGCCTGTCGGTCTGGATGACCCGCCCGTCGGGCAGCACGTCGAAGCCGATCGGCTCGTTGACGTTGGGCTGCGCGCCGATCACCGTCATCTGGTAGTTGGCCAGCACTGTCGCGCCGCAGTCACCATCGGTGGTGCCCGCCGCCCACTGGATCGCGCCGCCGAGGTGAGCGCGCAGGTCGGTGCCGCGGAAGCTCGCCGGGGTGGCACCGAGTCCGGTGTAGAAGGAACGGCCGCCCTGGTAGTCCTTGCACCAGGTGATGGGGTGATCGAAGCCCATGCTGCCGCCGCTGTACGACTTCTCGTCCACCGTCGCCAGGACGTGCGAGAAGCCCCGGACGTTCGTGGCGAAGTTGTACCACCGGTCGGTGGTCTCCCACCGCTCGGGCAGCGTGGCCGAGGCGGGGTGTACCCGGTCGGCCACGGTCACCGTGGCGGCGCTGGCCGGTGCGGCGGCACCCACGGCACGGGTGCCGAGCACCTCGTCCAGGAAGCTCCAGCCCGGCTCGGCCTCGATCGCCGAGTGCACGCCGACGAAGCCGCCGCCGTCGCGGTAGTACTGCTCGAACGCCGCTTGCTGGGCGTCGTTCAGCACGTTGCCGGCGGTGTTGAGGAACACCACCGCGCGGAACTGCTTGAGGTGCGGCTCGCGGAACTTGCGGGGGTCGTCGGTGACGTCCACGGTGAACCGTCGGTCCTTGCCGAGTTGCCGGATGGCCTCGACGCCGGCGGCGGTGGCAGGGTGAGCACCGCCGGCTGACCGGGTGAAGACGAGAATTTTGTACTGGATGCCGTTGTTGTCCACTGCGGTGTCGCCCGCGACCGGCGCGGCCTGAGCTGGCGCGGTCTGCGGGCTGCCGGTCGCGACGAGCGTCGCGCCGACGAGGGTGAGGAGACTGAGATAGGTGAGGGCCCTGCGGCCCAGCGGTCTGCGCATCGAACCTCGCTCTGTTCGGTCAGGTTCGCCTCGATGCCGCACGGCATCGAGGTGGTCGGGGGTACCAAACGAGGCCTGGCCAGGTCTAACGAGGACGATATTTGTGACCGACATCAAAGAGAAGGGGTTGGCGGCAGAAGTTTCCGCGCTATCGGCAAGACTTTTGCTCAAAATCGGTGAAAGTCGCCCGATGTGTCTCCTGACGTGCGCAGACAGCAGTCGGGCCCGACCGCCTCGCTGGCGATCGGGCCCGACTGGATATCGCTACAGAGTGCTGCCGTTGGTGCCGGAGCTGGACGGCTTGTTGCGGGAGGTGGCCGACGTCGAGCTGGTGGTCGAGCTCGACGAGCTGACACCCGACTTGCTGCCGCTGGTGGCAGGGGTGCCGGCGAAGGTGTCGTCGGCGGCGGTGAGCCCCTGCTTGCCGTTGGGGCTCAGCTTCTCGCCCAGCTTCGAGTGGCCCAGCTTGTCCTTGCCCTCGCTGTAGAGCCGGGTCGCCTGGGCCTGCGCCACCCCGGCCGCCTCCTGGACGGTCGGGTGGTCGAGCACCTTGCGGCCCCGAACCACCAACTCCTCGTACTTCTCCCGGCCGGCACGGGCGCCCAGGACGAACCCTGCAGCCAGCCCGCCAAGGAACATGATCTTTCCGCGCATGGCGGCTCCTCTCGTACCTGACGCGCCGTCGTCCCGCCCTCGTCTCGGTGGGCGGGACGACCCGTTCGCGCCTGCGTCCTGTCGTCGGCAGCTAACTACCCATCCTGCTCTCCGCTCATACCTGCTTGTGCGGGGATGGCGATTTGTCCTTGTTATCCCTCTCCTGGGGCGCGGGTGCGGATGGGTAACCCCCTGGACCAAGACCCCCCGTGATCCTGTATTCTTGTCCCCGTTGCTCCGCGCGGAAAGATCTCCACCGGGCGACGGCACGATCCCCCGTAGCTCAATTGGCAGAGCAGCCGGCTGTTAACCGGCAGGTTTTTGGTTCGAGTCCAAACGGGGGAGCTTCTCCTCATCGCGACGCCCGCCGGCAACCCGGTGGGCGTTTCTCGTTGCCGACGGCCTACCGACCCGCCGACCCGCCGCCCGCCGGCGCAGCCTGTCGACTTCTCGTTGCTATCCTCACGTTGCCCATCGTGCTGTCGGCACGAGGGGTGACGCCGGCGAGCAGAGACCGTGGCGCTGGCCGTTGATCGACCGGGCGGGATAAGATCCGCCCCGGTTGCCGGGGCGGTAGCTCAGCCGGTTAGAGCAGGGGACTCATAATCCCTCGGTCGCGGGTTCGAGTCCCGCCCGCCCCACCGACCGCACCATTGTGCGAACCGGTGGTTGTTCATCGTGAGTGCCCCCGTCCGGGTTGGGCGGGGGCATCGTCGTGTCCGTGGGGATCTTGAACACGGGTACGACGCCTTGATCGGTGATCCGGACCTCGGCGATGAGGGTCTCGATGGCGGCTTTGCGTTCGGTGGTCGTGCCGCTGGCCATGATCGTGGTGAGGTGCTCACGGATCCGGGTGATGGCGGCATGCGCGGCGGGGCCACCTGGTGGCGCAAACGGCGCTGACGTCAGCGTTCAATTCGCCGTTCGTACACCGCGCGGTGTTTTTCGGGGCCCTTGTAGTCGTGGATCACCGATACTCCGTGCTCGACGGCGTCGCCGGAGACGTTGGTGAAGCCCAGGGCGAGCCAGGCCCGGTGCGCGGTCTGGTTGTCGGGTTCCGAGGTGAGGAAGAGGCGCTGGCATCCCCAGCGGGAGCCCTGGCGGTGGACGTCTTCGATGAGCGCTCGTGTGATTCCCGCACGGCGGTGGCTCGGGTGCGTCATTACGTCCTGGAGGTAGATCTCGGACGGGTCGATCTGGCTTCGGAAGGCGATCACACTGCCGACGACCTGCCCGTCGACGATGGCCACCGGGCAGGTGTTCGCGAATAGCGTGGCGTACAGCCAGTAGTCCGATGAGCCCCGCAGCCTGATGTACGGCTCTCCGAGCGCCAACAGCTTCTCGAGGTCGGAAATCAGGTCGACCGTGAGCGGGGTGATGATCATCGGTGTTGCCCTTCGGTGAGCTTGATCGATGCGGTGAGGTCACGTGCGGCGGTGGTGGGGTCCAGGGAGTCGGTGACTCCGCGGCCGATGGCGAGGATGTAGCTTGCGGAAACCATTCGCGCCCGTCGCACATCGGCCGCGTGAGCCCCCGGGCGTCGAAGCAGGGCGGCCTGATGCCTCCAGGCGGCAGGCGGGTGGACGACGGCACCGACGAACCGCTCAGCCCGTACACGGTGATGTTCTCCCGTCAGGCTCGCCGCAATCTGCATGAGGACCTGCCGCTGGAGGTGGCGGTCGCGGCGACGGAGACCATCCAGCGGGCGATCGCGATCAACCCGCACCGGGTGGGCAAGCCTCTCGACGAACCCTTCGACGGCTTCCACTCCGCCCGACGCGGCACCTACCGGATCGTCTACCGGATCAACGAGGCGAAACGAGTCGTGGAGATCCACTCGATCCGCCACCGTCGCGACGCCTGCCGCTGGTAGGCCACCTTTGCGGTGGGGTCTGCGGCAGCAGCGGCTGGCGCAGACCCCACTCGGCGTCGATGGGTTCGAATCGTCCGTTCATGGCGGTTCGACAAATGCCGGACGACGACCGAGACCACAGCAGAGTTGTACCGGCCACCCGCGCTGGCATCGTTGCGGCTACGTTCCCAGGGCACCTCGGACGCGGTCGACGACGGCATCGGTCGACAGGCCGTACCTGTCGTGCAGGGTGGGCAGGGCGCCTGCGGCTAGGAACTCGTCGGGCAGGGCGATCGGGAGGATGCCGCGGCCCTTACCGGCGAAGGCCAGCGTCGCGGCCACGCTCTCGCCGAGCCCGCCGCGGATCGTGTGGTTCTCCATGGTGACGACGAGCCGGTCGGTGTCGGCGGCGCGAAGGACGGCGTCGGTGTCGAGTGGCTTGATCGTGGGCACGTGCAGGACCGCCACGTCGACGTGATCGGCGGCCAGCCGATCGGCTGCGGCCAGGGCACGCATGGTCATCAGGCCGGTGGAGATCAGCACGACGTCCCGGCCGGTGCGCAGTTCGGCCGCCTTGCCGAGCACGAAGCGATAGTCGTACTGGTCGAGGACGGTGGGAACGTTGCCCCGGAGTAGACGTAGGTAGGTGGGGCCGGGGTGCGCGGCCAGCGCCGGCACGCACTGCTCGATCTCGACGGAGTCGCAGGGGTCGACCACGGTCAGGTTGGGCATGCCCCGGAGGATGGCCAGATCCTCGGTCGCCTGATGACTGGGACCGTAGCCGGTGGTCAGGCCGGGCAGTGCGCCGACCACGTTGACGTTGAGGTTGGGTTCGGCGATGTCCAGACAGAGGAAGTCGTAGGCGCGGCGGGTGGCGAACACCGAGTACGTGGAAGCGAACGGGACCAGGCCCACCTCGGCCATGCCCGCAGCCGCGCCGAGCAGCAACTGTTCGGCCATGCCCAGCTGGAAGAAGCGGTCCGGGTGGGCATCGCGGAAGATATGCATGTCGGTGTATTTGGCCAAGTCCGCGGAGAGCCCGACGATCTCGGGCCGCTCGTCGGCCAGTCGGACCAGAGCATGCCCGAACGGCGCGCTCGTGGTCTTCTGGCCGGGATCGGCGAACGAGGCGATCATCGCCGAGGTGGTGAGCCGGGTGGTCATTTGCGGTAGCCCTCCTCGAGCTGGTCACGGGCGATCTGCCATTCGTGCGCCTCGACCCGCATGAAGTGGGCCTTTTCGCGGGTCTCGAGCAGCGGCACGCCGCAGCCGATCCGGGTGTCGCAGATCAGCACGCCGGGGGAGCCGCGGTGCGCGCGCAACTCGTCGAAGGCGGCGGTCAGCGCGGCCAGGTCGTTGCCGTCCACCCGGATCGCGTGCCAGCCGAACGCCCGCCACTTGTCGGCGACCGGTTCGGTGCGAAGCACGCCCGCCGTGGGGCCGTCGGCCTGCAGGGCGTTGACGTCGACGATCGCGGTGACGTTGTCCAGGCCGTGGTGGGCGCAGCCGAGCGCTGCCTCCCAGGTCGAACCCTCGTCGAGCTCACCGTCGGAGAGCAGGTTGTAGACCCGGGCCGGGTTGCCACGATGCCGCAGGCCCAGCGCCATGCCGGTGGCCACGGCGAGGCCGTGCCCCAGCGAGCCCCCGGAGATCTCCATGCCCGGGGTGTACGACGCCATGCCCGACATCGGCAGCCGGCTGCCGTCCGAGCCGTACGTCTGCAACTCGTCCGGGTCGATGACGCCTGCTTCGGCGAGGGCGGCGTAGAGGGCGATTGCGTAGTGGCCGATCGAAAGCAGGAACCGGTCACGGCCGTCCCAGTGTGGATCATGGGGGCGCAGCCGCAACTGCTCGGCGTAGACGACGGCGAGGATGTCGGCCACGCCCAGGGCCTGCCCGATGTACCCCTGCCCCTGCACCTCTCCCATGTCGATGGCGTGCCGACGGATCCGGTGGGCGGCGTCTCGCAACCGCGCGAGACGGGCGCTCTGCTGGTCGACGGTGGTGGTCACGAATTGCTCCCTTGCGTGATGGGCTGGTCCTGCCGGGCCGACGTGCCGGCACGGGCGAGTAGTTCGACCTCGTCACGCTCGGCCTGGCCCCAGGTTTCGCGGGTCAGCAGGGTCGCACCGACACCGAGCAACCCGTACGCGGTGAACAGCAGCGCCGGACCGACCCAGCCGACCCCGCTGTACAGGGCGGTGGCCAGCAGCGGGGTGAAGCCGGAGACGACCGCGGACAGCTGATAGGCCAGGGAGGCGCCGCTGGTTCGGGTCTTGGCGTTGAACAGTTCGGAGAACCATGCCCCCTGGACACCGGCGAGGATGTTCTGGCAGATGGCGTAGCTGATCACGAACGCTGCCATGATGGCGACGGCGACGCCGGTGTTGACGCTCAGGAACAGCGGCACGCCCCACAGCGTGGTGATGACGCAGCCGACCAGGTAGACCTTGCGGCGGCCGACGCGGTCGGAGAGGTGGCCCCAGTAGGTGGTGGCGGCGATGCCGAGCCCGGCCGCCACGAGCAGGGCGGTCAGGGTGACCGATCGGTCGGCGATGTCGTTGAGGCTGATGTACGACAGCATGAAGGTCACCGACACCGCGTAGCCGGCGGTCTCGGTGATTCGCAGGCAGAACGCGCGCAGAACGTTGCGCCAATCGTCACGCAGCACCTCGAGCAGCGGGTTCTTGGCGACCTCGCCGCTCTCCTTGAGCTCCTCGAACTCGGGCGACTCGTCGATCTTGAGGCGGACCATGATGCCGACGACGATCAGCACCGCGCTGAGCAGGAACGGCACCCGCCAGGCCCACTGCGGGCCGAGTGGCACGCTGGCCAGGAAGGCCAGGTTGGCCAGGAGCAGGCCGACCGGGAATCCGGCCTGGGTGATGCCGGTGTAGAAGCCGCGTCGGCGCCAGGGCGCGTGTTCGAAGGTCATCAGGATCGCGCCGCCCCATTCGGCACCGAAGGCGAGTCCCTGGATCACGCGTACGATGACCAGCAGCACCGCGGCCCAGATGCCGACCATCTGATAGGTGGGCAGCAGGCCGATCAGAACGGTGGCCACACCCATCAGCAGCAGCGATCCGACCAGGACCGGCTTGCGACCGATGCGGTCGCCCAAGTAGCCGCCGACGATGCCGCCCAACGGCCGGACGGCGAAGCCGATGCCGAGCGTCGCGAACGACAGCAGTGTGCCTGCCAGCGGGTCGGAGTCGGGGAAGAACACATCGCCGAAGTACAGCGCGGCGGCCGTGCCGAAGCCGATGAAGTCGTAGGTCTCGATGGTCGCCCCGATACCGCAGCCGATGGCGACCCGCTTGTGTTCCGGGGTGCCTTCGATCGGGTGGCGGGACGGCACAGGGGCTGTTGTCATGATGTCCTCCCAAGCGCCAGCAGTTGACTGTTAACAGTCGGCAGTTGAGATGATGGTGGTGGTGCAGGTCACCCGTGTCAATAGTTGCGTCACAACGGGTTCATGAGATGGAAACGTGCCTACCCGCTGGCCAGCCTCTCGGCAGCCGCCTCCATGTGCTGCTCCAGCACCTCGACGGCTCGATTGACGTCACCGGCCTCGATCGAGTCCACGATCGGCGCGTGATAGTCGCCGGACATCAGCGCGGCCTGCCCCTCGCCGCGCGCCATGATCGTGACCCGGATGCGCCCGGCCAACTGCCGCCACGCCGTGGCCAGCATCGAGTTACCGGACAGCTCGCACAGCAGCAGGTGGAACGCCTTGTCGGCCTCGACGTGGGCCATGAAGTCGCCGTGCTGCTCGTTGAGGTCGGCGAGCGCGCCGCGCAATGCGGCGACGGCGGCCCGGCGCTTCGGTGAAGCGATGATCAGACGTACGGCGAGGCCTTCCAGGGCGGCACGCACCTGGAAGAGCTCGCGCACCTCGGTTGCCGAGTGGCTGCGGACTCGCAACATGCCCCGCGCGCTAGGGGTCACCAACCCCTCCTGTTGCAGGTGGCGCAGGGCCTCGCGGACCGTGCCGCGGCTGACCCCGAGCCGCCCGGCCAGCTCGACCTCCCCCAGATGGTCGCCGGGCCGGTACTGCCCCGAGATGATCGCCAGGCGCAGTGCATTGAGCGCACGCTCCCGCAGAGTGCGGCGGTCCAGGCTGGTAAGCGTCTCGGCGGTCATGCGAGGGCTCCGTTCTGTGGCGTTGGCCTCGATTCTAACGTCAACATTTTCGTGTTGACTGTTGACAGTCGAATGCCTGGTGCCGTTCCCTGAAGACGCCACCGTCCCGCCGTTCCCAGGAGAAGAGATGTCTGTGTCAGGCAAGACCGCGATCGTGACCGGTGCCGGCTCGGTGCGTGGCATCGGGCGTGCCACCGCGCACGCCCTGGCCGCGGTCGGCTGGAACATCGCCGTGTTCGACATCGACGATGTCAATGCCAAGGAAGCCGCCACCGAGATCGCCGAGCGGCACTCGGTGCAGGCTCTTGGCCTTGGCTGCGACATCACCGACGAGAGCTCCGTCGAACGGGCCCTCGCCGCGATCGAGACGGCCCTGCCTCCGGCTGGCGCGCTCGTCAACAACGCCGGTGTCACCTCGCCGATCCCGTTCCTCGAGGTCGACGCGGAGGAATGGGACAGGGTCTTCGCGGTGAACGTGCGAGGCTCGTTCAACATCACCCGGCGGGTCGTGCCGGGAATGGCCCAGCGTGGCTTCGGTCGGGTGGTCTTCCTGTCCTCGGTGTCGGCTGAGCGGGGTGGTGGCGTGTTCGGCGGAGTCGCCTATTCGGCTGCGAAGGCGGCACAGCTCGGCTTCGCCAGGGCGCTTGCCCGGGAGAGCGGGCAGTACGGAATCACCGTGAACGCGGTCGCGCCGGGCCTGATCGACACCGACATCACCGCCGGCAAACTCACCCCCGAGCGCAAGGCCGAACTCATCGCCGGAGTGCCGGTGGGCCGCAACGGAACGGTGCACGACGTCGCCGACCTGATCACCTACCTGTGCCGGGAGGAGTCCGGCTACATCACCGGTGTCACGTACGACGTCAACGGCGGTGCCCACATCCACTGAGGCACACCCCCAGTGCCGCCCGCCGGCCTCGCCGCTCAGCTGGCTGGACGACACGGGCGGCTTTGCCCGCGCTGGCTCTTCTCCAGCGCGGGCACCACTGATCGACAGGTCGGGTAGCGGATCAGGCCTGCGGTGTCTGACCGCAGGGCCCCGCGTGGTCGCAGTACGGTTGCAGGCGGCTCTGCCCGCAGCCGCACAGGACGGCTCTGGTCTCCGCGCGCGTCCCCTGCGACGTGTTCACACTCAACTCGCCGCGCACGAACAACTGTCCGGTGGAGTCGCGCGTGATCTGCGTGGGCCGGTCCGGGGTCTCCGTCCGGCCATCGACGAGTTCGTACTGCAACGCTCCGGAGGGGCAGCGCCGCACCACTTCGGCGAGGCGCTCGGCCTCGGCGCCGTCGGGCCGGATCCACGGCCGCTGGGCCGGGTCGAAGACCTCCGGCAGGCCGCGGACGCATTCGGCGGCGTGCAGGCAACGCCTGGCCTCGAAGGTGACGGTGATCGACTGACCCTCGTACGCCTTCTTCGCGCTTGCGCTGCTCATGCTGACCTCCATCGCTGCCGTGCCCGGCTGTTCAGTCACTGACCCGGCTGCGGGATTGGTACACCAGGTCCTGGTACTCGGGGTGCCGGGCGATCCACCCCGCGATGAACGGGCAGGTGGCCAGGACCAGCAGGTTCGCGGCGCGGGCCTCGTCGAGGGCAGCGCGGGCCAGGGCCGCCCCCACGCCCTTGCCCTCGTACTCCGGCGAGACCTCGGTGTGTACAAACGCGATGAGTTCCGGGGTGCGGATGTACTGCGCGACGCCCGCGACCCTGGACTCGCCCTCGATCCGAGCCTCGTACTGCTTGGCTTCGGGTGCATCGCTCACGTTCACTGTCATGTGTCCTCCTTGAGGTCAGCGGCCGCTTCCGGCCAGGAGTTGCGTCTCCCAGGCGAAGGCCACGCCGCTGGCGCCACCGTGTTGCGCCTGGACCCCGCCGGCGCCCGCGATGGTCTCCTCGCGGGCCCAGTCGCGTTGCCACTCGCCCAGCACGGCCATCCAGGTGATCGGCACCACGCCGGCTTGGACCATGCGGCGCACCGCCATGTCGTGGGCCTCGTGCGAGACACCGCCTGAGGCGTCGGTGACCACGAAGACGTCGAAGCCCTCTTGGTTGATGCGTCATCTACACTAGGTGCCGATTATTGATACGTCAACCAGTCGGGTTGTCGGCCGGTATGAGCCGGGCGAATGCCTGCTTGGCGAAGCGTTCGGCGATGCGGCGGTGCGTTGCAGGTCGAGCGCGCCGCGCAGGAGGTCTGCGGTGATCGGGGTGGAGTCCATGCTCGCAACCAATCGGGTTGACGCTGCGTGGTCGCGCACGTCAGCTACCGGTCGTACCGCCGGTCAGAGCCAGTCGTGTTCGCGGGCGTAGCGGGCTGCTTCGTGGCGGGTCCGGGTCTGGGTCTTGCGCATGGCCTGGGAGAGGTAGTTGCGGACGGTGCCCGGGGCGAGGTGGAGCCGGGCGGCGATGTCGACGACCGAGTAGCCCTCGCCGGTTTCCCGCAGCACGTCGGCTTCGCGGTCGGTGAGGGGGCAGTCCTCGGTGACGGCGAGCGCGGACACGTCCGGGTCGATCCAGCGTCTGCCGGCGTGCAGGGTGGCGATGACGGAGGTGATGTGGGCCGGTTCGGCGGATTTGCTGACGAAGCCCTGGACGCCGAGGCGCAGCGCCTTGCGGAGCACGCCGGGGCGGGCGTGCCGGGTCAGCATGAGGATCACCTGTTCCGGTCGCGTGCGGCGGATCTCGGCGACCGCGCCGAGGCCGTCCACGCCCGGCATCTCCAGGTCGATGACCAGCACGTCGGGCTGGTGCCGCAGGGTGGCTTCGACGGCCGTCTCGCCGTCGGACGCCTCGGCGAGGACGGTGATCTCGCCCTCCATCGGCAGCAGCGCGGCCAGGGCCGTACGCAGCAGCACCTCGTCGTCGGCGAGCACGATGGTGGTCATCGGCCGTCTTCCTTCCGTGCTGTCGGGGCCGCGTCGACACGAGCGGGTGGAAAGGCCGCGGCGGTCAGGAACCGCTGGTCGGTCTGCTCCACGGTCAGCTCGCCTCCGTCGTCCGCCACCCGTTGCCGAAGCGCGGAGAGCCCTCTGAGCTGCGGCGGAGCGTCGCCGCTCACCCCGTCGTTGACGATCGTGATGCCCGACTCGGCGAGCGTGATCTGCACCTGGGTGGCCTGCGCGTGCCGCAGGATGTTGGTGGTGGTCTCGCGCAGCACCTGCCCGAGCAGCTCGCTGGTGCGGGCGTCGACTTCGGCCTCCCGGGTCACCCGGACCCGGATGCCGGCGGCCTCGAACAGGTTCTTGGCGTTCTCGATCTCCGCGGTGAGGTTGAGCCGCCGCTGGGCGTACGCGAGTTCCTTGGTCTGCGCGATGGTGTCGCTGACCAGGGCGTACGTCTCTTTCAGCTCCTTGGCCGCCCGTGCGGAGTCGCGGTCCAACAGCCGCTGGGCCAGGGCGATCTTCAGTTTGACCACGTGCAGGGTGTGGCCCTGGATGTCGTGCAGGTCGCTGGCGAACCGCACGCGTTCCCGCACCACGGCCAACTCCGCCTCGCGCTCACGGGTCTGCTCCAGTTCCCGGATGAGGTCGTAGAACCGCTCGCCCACCACAGTCATGACCGTCACGACAACGGTGAGGACGGTCGGGATGAGAACGTAGCGGACCAGCACATCGCCGATGTCGTCCCGCTCGACCAGCAGCCGTGCCGTGCCGACGACGGCGACGTAGGAGAAGAGTCCCGCCATCACCAGCCGGCGATGCCGCCGGACCTCCCGCAGGGCGAGCGAACCCACGGCACAGATGCCCCAGTAGGCGTTGGGACTGCCGGTCACCAGGACCCCCAGCGGCCACACCGGTGCCGCGACGACCACGCAGGGCAGCGCGAACCGGGCCAGGTCGCTGGCTGTCCAGCGTTCGAAGGCGACCACGGCCGCCACGACGCCCGGCCCCAGGACGAACACGTGCCACCAGGTGTGCGTGTCGAGGTAGAGCAGCGCCACGGCGGCTATCACGACCGGCGGCAGTGACGTCGCCAGATTGAGCCGGCGCAGCCGTCCCTGCGTCGACTCGGTGAAGCGCGGCGATGGTGCGGTCACCACTCCAGTATCCGGCGGTCACCGGCCCCGACCAGTGACACCACGTCACCTGTGGTCGTGACGCCACGCCACTGCCGCCTCGGCCGCGTACGCGCTGTCATAGCAGGTATGTCCACCACATCCGTCATCGAAGTCGACCGGCTGAACCTGACCTACGGTGACTTTCACGCCGTGAAGGATCTCTCCTTCGAGGTGCGGCCCGGGGAACTCTACGCACTGCTGGGCACGAACGGAGCGGGCAAGACCTCGACGTTGGAGACCATCGAGGGGCATCGGACGCCGACCTCGGGCAGCGTACGCGTGTTCGGGCGCAACCCGCAGGACCGGCGGGCGGTCCGTCCCCGGATGGGCGTCATGCTCCAGGAGAGCGGTTTCTCCCCGGACCTCACCGTCCGTGAGTCCGTCGGCCTGATCGGCCGGCTCACCCGACGCACCGACGACGTCGACCGGGTGCTCGACCTGGTCGACCTCACCGACCGGGCCCGCCGGAAGGTCTCGCAGCTCTCCGGCGGGGAGAAGCGGAGGCTGGACTTCGCCACCGCCGTCTGGGGCACCCCGGAGCTGATCTTCCTGGACGAGCCGACCACCGGACTGGACATCTCCTCCCGCGACGCCGTCTGGGCCACTGTCGACCGACTGCGCGAGAACGGCGCGACAATCATGCTCACCACTCACTACCTGGAGGAGGCGCAGCAGCGGGCCGACCGGATCGGGCTCATGCACCAGGGCACCTTCCACCGGGAGGGCACCGTGGCCGAGCTGACCCGCACGCTGCCGGCCGTCATCCGTTTCTCCTTCCCGGCAGGGGTACCGGCGCTGCCGCTGCCGGCCGTCGTCGACGCCGACGGTAAGGCCGTGGTCGAGACCTTCGCCCTGCAGAAGGACCTGCACCTGCTGCTGCGCTGGGCGCAGGAGCACGCCGTGGAGCTGGCGGATCTGGAGGCCGGGCCGACCCGGCTCGACGACGTCTTCCGCGCCATCAGCAGCTGATTCGTTCGTCCGAGAGGAACACCGCCATGTTGTCCATCGCGTCCAGCGAACTGATCCAGATCTTCCGCAACCGGCTGGTGCTGGTCACCAGCCTCATCATGCCGGTGGCGGTCTGCGTGTTCTTCGTACGCCAGCACGAGACCTTCGCCGCCATCGGTAGCCTCGGCTACATCGCGGCGATCGTGATCTTCACCGTGGCCGCGTTCGGTCTCTACACCACCGCCGTCACCACCCTGGCCTCCCGACGCCAGAACCTCTTCCTCAAGCGGCTGCGGTCCACCGCCGTCGCCGACTCCACCATCCTCACCGGCCTGCTGCTGCCCGTCGCGGTCCTCGCCGTGGTGCAGGTGACCGCGATCCTGATCGCACTGGCCGTGGTGACCGACGGACCGGACAACGTCGTCCTGCTCGTGGTGGCGGTCCTCGCGACCCTGGCGATGATGACCAGCCTGGCCCTGGCCACCGCGGGCCTGACCAACTCGCCCGAGCACGCCCAGGTGACCACCCTGCCGGTCAGTCTCGGCGTGATCGCCGTGGCCAGCTGGGTGGGCATCTCCAGCACCGAGAACCTCGCCTGGCTCAAGCGACTGCTGCCCGGTGGCGCGGCCACCGAACTGACAATGACCGCCTGGAACGGCGGCGTCGCCGTGACCGAATCCCTGCCCCTGCTCGCGCCCACCCTGGCCTGGGTCGCCATCGCCGTGTCCCTCGCCACCCGCCTCTTCCGCTGGGAGCCCCGCCGATGAACAGCGAACCCCGAACGTATCCGGACCCCGCGACCCTGGTGGAGGATCTCCTGCTGTTGCTGTTCCAACCCGCGTCCGGCACCATCGCGGGCGAGAACACTCTCTTCTACGTCCTCGGCGGCGCCGTGCTCGCCGACCTCGCCCTCGGCGACCACCTGACCACGGTGGCCCAGGGCCAGGTCAGGAGCGTGGCGGGGCACCCACCGCCGGACGGGCTTCTCCGCCCGGCGTGGGACTACCTCGCCGAGAAGCCGAGGGGAGTGCAGACGGCACTCGCGGCGATCGGTCCCGCCCTGCGCGAGCCGGTGTTGGCGAGGCTCATTGCCCGAGGCGACATCGACCAGGAGCCCCGTAAGGTACTTGGCCTCTTCCCGACGACGGCCCTGCGGGACGGCCGGACCCGACGACGAGCCGGTCTGCTCGCCGACGTCCGACGGGTGCTCGTGGAGGGTGCGCAGCCGCAGGCCCGGGTCGCCGCGCTGGCGGCACTGCTTTCGGCGAGCGGCACGCTCCCGCAGTTCCACAGCGAGATTCCCTGGACGTCATCGGTGATCACGCGGGCCAAGGAACTCGAACGCGGCGACTGGGGCGCCGACGCCGCGGGGCAGGCCGTGACCCGCACCGTGACCGCCACGGTCGTCAACAGCGCCATCATCGCCGCCACCGGGTGAGAGCGGACCCACATGGGTGGACGACGACACCGATGCAATTCCAGCCGGCAGTGAACCGCGTGGGTGGCTCGTTCGTGGGGAGGGCATGTCGGAACTGAAGTGGGACCTGCCCAGTGAGATCTCGAACAGCACACTGCGCCGCGTCCAGCGTTCGCTGGACAGGGACTTCCGCGTCGCCATCGACAACAATCGCGCGGAGCGCCGGCCCGGACACGAGTTGGCCGGCGGCCTGCGGGCACCGAACACCAGGGGGCTGACGAGGCAGATCCGTGCCGACACGGCGAGCCTCGTCGACGAGCGCCTGCGGGAGAGTTGGTTCGGGCGGGCCCGGGTGGCGTTCAACTGGTTGCTGCGCCAGGTCCGCAGACGGCAGGGCGACGCGAGGGCATCGACACCGGATGACCGCGCGGACTATCCGGCCTACGGCGAGCAGCGGCAGGCCGCGCGTGCCGACTATCCGGCCTACGGCGAGCAGCGGCAGGCCGCGCGTGCCGACTATCCGGCCTACGGCGAGCAGCGGCAGGCCGCGCGTGCCGACTACCCGGACTACGGCGAGCAGCAGCAGGCGCCGTTCGCCCGTGCCGACTACCCAGTGGGCGGGGAAAAGCCACGGGCTCCGATCACCCAGGAGCAGGTCGAAAGGTGGATGCGGGTGCTCCACACCCAACAACTGGACCCGTACGAACAGCGTTTTCTCAGAAGCGCCGTGGCCGCCGCCTATCTCGTCCAGCACAACCCGGACCTGCACCAGTTGTACCGAAAAGACCCGAGGGAGATGCAGAATCTGGCGCAGATCGTCGCGGCGGCCGACGGGACCGCCGACCGGTACCAGCCGCGACCCGTGCCTCGGCGTGTCCCCGCACCGCCCCAGAACACCTTCGACTTCGGGTACGGGTACGGGCAGCCCATTCCCAGCGCCCCGCCGTCGCCCTTGACGCCGTACGCCATCCCAGAGCCACCGCTGCGATACGTCGGCACCGAGCCGACAACGCGGTACGTCAGCCCCGAACCGTCAACGCGATACGGCACTCCCGAGCCGTCAACGCGATACGTCAGCCCCGAGCCGCCCGGCGAGACGACGCCATGGTCGGCACCCGCCCGCAGGTACACAAGCGCGGAATCGGACGCGATGCTCCCGAGCGCGCGGGACGGGTCGGCACCACACGACCCCACGCCGAGCTGGAGGCACACCGCGCACCTGACATCTATTTCGCGGACGGTTCGGGAATCGCCTGCGGGTCCGGACTCGTACACACTTCCGGTGATGCCCCGGGCCGACCAGTCCCGTTCCGCGCGGCGCGGCCGCAAGTGACAGCCGGTAGCCGTCAGCCGAGATGTTGGGCCAGCCTGACGACGATGCCCTCCGGACCGCGTACATAGCAGAGCAGGTAGCTGTCCTCGTACCGGGCCAACTCGCCGACGAGTGTCGCACCGTGGCTGCGCAGGCGAGCGAGGGCCGGCCGTTGTCGACATTCAACGACGGCGGACCGGCCTCTTTCCGATGGATCTCGGTAAGCTGTCGTCGTGTCCAGCTCCGCGGTCCTCGCCCGTCTCGCGCCCTCGTCGGCGGGGCTGTCCGCGTCGATCGAGGTCCTTCGACGTGAGCGAACCGTGGCTCGCCTGCGAGCCGCACTCGACCGCCTGAGCTGACCCTTTCTGCGACCGGCGGATCGATCCGCCGGGCCACCCGGTCGCCTGTCGATCCGCTTCCCGAGGATTTTTCCGAAGCATCCGGCTGTCTGCCGCAGCCGGATCGGAGCGAGATTGGCGTACCCATGAGTCTTGAGAAGCTGCTCGCCGACCGGCTGGCGCAGGCGTTCGCGGCGGTGGCCGGCGGCCCGCACGTCGCGGGGCGACTCGGCATCCGGCCCGGCGACACGGTAATGCACACCAGGTACCGGTACCTCGCGGACGGCAATCCCATCCAGCTCGCAGACTCGTACGAGCCGATCGCCGTCACCGGTGGCATCGGGTGCTCAGTGCCGTCGTCCGTACCGCGGGCGGCCCCGACGCGTGCTCCAGCCCTGACCGGGACGACCTGATGCTGAGGCAGAGGTCACCGGGCAGGTCGCCGACCCGGCAGGCGTCTCTTGGTGAGCCAACGCAGCACGTCGAGCGCGTGCGAGGCGGGGGAGTGGATCGGGTGGAAGACGTGCTCGACCACGTCATCGGTGATGATCAGGGTCAACCGCTCGTACAACGTCATGTCCCCGGCGGTGAAGGTGGGCAGCCCGAGCGCGGCGGCGAGCGTGCGGCGCGGATCCGGGATCAGCGGGTACGGCAGCCGCAACCGGTGTACGAGTTCGCGCTGATAGCCGGTTGACTGCGCGGACAGCCCGAAGACGCGGTCCGCGCCCGCGGTGCGGATCTCCGCATGATGGTCACGGAACCACGTCGGCTGGTCGGCGCCACGCAGCGCGCCGTGCACCTCCAGCAGACTGTTCGGCAGGTCGACACCGGGTCGACCGGTGAGCGGGTAGACGAAAATGACGCTGCGTCCCGGACCCAGCGAGGCCAGGTCAACAGGCCGCCCGTCGGTGGCGTAGAACTTCAGCGCCGGCAGGGCCGTACCCACCAGGTGGTGCGGGACGCCGCCACTCGTCGACCGACCAGGAAGGACCCGGCCGGTCGCCGCGTCCAAGCGGGCGTTGAGGGCGTCCCGCTGCGCGGTCAGCTTGCGAATGCGTTCCTGCAACGCGCTGACCGTGCCGCGATAGGTGGCCAGCGCGGCCGGGCAGACGTCGGCGTCGTCGGAGCCGGCCGCGATGGACTCGACGAACGGGCGGGTCTCCTCGACGCTGAGCCCGAGCGCCGTCAGCTCCCGGATCTGGCCGACCAGGCGGATCGCGATCGGGTCGTACTCGCGGTAGCCGTTGCCCAGCCGGCGCGGCACGACCAGCCCGACGGACTCGTAGTACCGCAGGGCCCGGATCGTCGTACCCGTCCGGCGCGCCAGCTCACCCACCCGCACGCCCCGATGCTAAACCCGGACCTGAAGGTACGGGTCAAGCCTTGACCCGTACCCCGAGGTACGGGTCTAGCTTTGCCGCATGATCAGAACTTCGGGCGGCGACGTCGACTACGAGCGCACCGGCCACGGGTACGCCAGCCAGCGGCGTCCCGATCCACGGATCGAGGCCCTCATCCACACGGCGTTGGGCGACGCCCGGACCGTCCTCAACGTCGGGGCGGGCGCCGGCTCCTACGAACCCGCCGACAGGTACGTGGTCGCCGTCGAACCCTCGGCCCGGATGCGCGCCCAGCGGCCGGCGACGGCGGTGCCGGCGATCGATGCCACCGCCGAGTCCCTACCCTTCGACGACGACGCCTTCGACGCGGTGATGGCGACAGTCACCGTGCACCAGTGGGCGGACACCGCACGCGGCCTGGCCGAGCTTCGCCGGGTCGCCCGCGGGCCGGTGCTGGTGCTCACCTTCGACGGTGCCGCCCTCGACCGCTTCTGGCTCGCCGAGTACGCCCCGGAGCTGATCGCCGCCGAACGCCGCCGCTATCCGGCGATCGACAACATCGCGGCTGCCATCGGCACCGAGGTGGCTGTCCACGAGGTGCCGATCCCGGTCGACTGCGTGGACGGGTTCACCGAGGCCTACTACGCCCGTCCGGAACGGTTCCTCGACCCACGGGTCCGGGCCGCCCAGTCGGCGTGGGGCTTCGTCGACCAGGTGGCGACCACCCGCGCCGTCGACCGGCTCCGGGCCGATCTCGAATCCGGTGCCTGGGACGCCCGCCACGGACAGCTGCGCGACCAGCCGACCTTCCACGGCTCGCTGCGCCTGATCGTCGGCCGGCCATGACCGACGATCAGGCGACGGGAGTGCCGCCGGTCAGCGCGGTGACCGGGTCTTGGGCAGGTCGAACTGGTCGGCGCGGCGGCAGTCGCGCTGGTTGCCGATGGCGTCCGGGCCCAACCGGTCGAGCACCGCCCGGGCCCGCAGGCGGCCGAGGTTCCAGGTGTACCACGGGTCCGGCTCGGCCAGGTCGTCGGCGATCCAGCTCAGCGTGCAGCGGCGGACCGGGTCGGGCAGGGCGGACAGGGCGGGCGTGGCGTCGGCGGAGAGCGCGCGAAGGTACCAGGCGTCGATCCGGCCGGTCTGCTCGTACCGGGCCACGTTGCGGCGGGCCGCGTAGTCCTCCGGGTTGAGGACCGCCAGACCCAGCAGCATCGCCACCCCGAGCGCGGTGGCCAGCCGCGGGATCCAACCGCCGCGCCAGCGTACGCCGGCCACCAGGATCATCAGGAAGACCGCGCCGAGCAGCAACTCGAACGCCATCACGAAGATCCGCTCACCGGTGAAGCTGTAGACCTTCTGGTACGTGTACATCCGCGACAGCGCCGACACCACGATGACCACAGTCAACGCGCTGAGCAGACCGAGCAGGACCCGCAGCAGGATCCGGTCGAGCGGCCGGTCCCGGCGAGCCCACCGGGTCACCACACCGAGCACCGCCAACGTCAGCAGGGTCACCACGACCAGCTGTCAGAAGCCGCTGCGGGCGTACTCGGCGTAGCTGAGCCCGGTGGTCTCCAACACGTGCCGCTGCCCGCCGAAGAGCACCGTGAACTGCACCGCGACGAAGCCACCGAAGAGCGCCGTGAGGGCGGCGATCGGCGGAGCCCACTCGACCAGACCGACCTGACGGCTGGTGGGCCGGTCCACCTGGGCCAGGTCCGGCGGCGCGGCGATCGTGTAGACGGCGGCCACCGCGATCAGCCCACCCACGGCCGCGAGGAACAACCAGCGGAACACCCCGCCGCTGCTGATCTCCGGGATGACGGCACCGAGCACCCGGGAGAAGGCGGCGTCGGCGGAGGAGAGCAGCGTACCGAAGACGACGAGCACGGCCACCGTGGCGGCGACCGACCAGACGGCGCGGCGCGCGGCACCGGGACTGCCGGGGGCCCGGATGTGGGTACGCACCCACGGCAGCCCGCGCAGCCCGGCGATGGGGGCCGCGACCAGGCTGAACAGGATCGAGCGGAGCCGTCGACCGCCGACGATGGCAAGTGCCGCGCAGCCCAGCGCCCCCAGTACGCAGAACGTCACGAGCCACCAGGCGTTGCGGAAGCCGAGCAC
>NZ_POTX01000120.1 GCF_003236305.1 Micromonospora endophytica
GGCGTGGGGGGTGGTGGCCGTCGTAGCGGAAGAGCTTCTCGCGGGTGGCCAGTTCCTCGGCGGCCAGCGGGGGCAGCGCCGCGCGGGCCTGTAGCGCGCGAGCCAGATCCCAGCCGTCGCGCAGACCGCCGGGATTGGGGCGGCCGGCTGCCCACTCGGTGAAGGTCGCGGGCCAGCGCGGGCCGAGGCCGGCGGCGAGCAGCGGCCAGTGCCGGGCCGCCTCGCCTGCGCGTTTGCGCAGCAGAGCGGCGCGGGCGGCGGCCAGCGGTCCCGGCGCGAAGCCCGGCGGCGGCGTGGCACCGGTGACCAACGCCGCCACCAACTGTGCCTGCCGGTGTGCCAGTGGGGTATCAGCGGTCATCGGGTCACCAGCGGGAAGCCGGCGGCGTGGGCCACGGCGTCCAGTTCGGCGCGCAGGTCGGTGGCGGGAGGGTAGTGCCCGTCCCGTTCCAGCAGCACCGCCGGTGGGCGGTGCCGGGCGCACAGCTCGGTGAGCAGGTCCAGCACCTGTGGCGGGACCGGGTCGGTGTGCGTGTCGTGGTAGTAGCCGCCCTGCTCGGCACCGCCGGCGATGTGCAGGTACGCGATCCGGTCCAGCGGCAGCCCGGCCAGCAGCGCGAGCGGGTCGTCGCCCCGGTTGCGGGCGTTGGCGTACACGTTGGCGATGTCGAGCAGCAGCAGCGCGCCGGTGCGGTCCAGGATCTCGGTGAGGAACGCCGCCTCGTCGAGTTCGTCGTCCGGCCAGTCGAACAGCGCCGCGATCGGTTCCAGCGCGAGCGGCACCGGCAGCTCCGCCTGCGTCCGGGCGACGTTGGCGCAGACCACGTCGACGGCTTCCCGGGTGCGGGGCAACGGCAGCAGGTGTCCGGCCTCCAGGCCGCCGGCGCGGACGAAGGCGATGTGCTCGCTGACCAGTGGGGCCGCGACGAGTTCGGCGACCGCGGCCAGGTGGGCCACCCGGGCCGGTTCGACCGGCTGCGCGCCGCCGAGGGAGAGGCGGACCCCGTGCGGTACGACGGCGACGCCGCGTTCCCGAAGCGCGGCCAATCCGTGCGGGGGCGGGCCGGACCTCGGCAGCGCTTCGGCGATCACCTCGACGAAGCGCAGTCCAGGCAGTTCGGCGACGAATCCGTCGATCTCCGGTCGCCAGCCGATGCCCACCCCCTCCGGGCCGGTCATCCGCCGCACCCTCCGCCGCCACAGCCGCCGCCCCCGCCCCCACAGCCGCCTCCGCCGCCGCTGTCGCCGCTGTTGCTTCCGCAGCCGCCGGTGCCGGCGGCGCTGGCACCGGAGCTGGCCGCGGCCGCCTTGGTCTGTAGCTCGATCTCGGCCTGCGCGGCGAAGACGGGATCCAGTGCCCAGAGCGACGCGACGCCGAACAGGCCCGTCGCCATCGCCACCCCGCTGGCACCGTAGAGGGAGTACGCCGGGTTCGAGGCGGGGGCGAGGTGCCGGTGTCGGGTACGCAGGGTCCGCAACGCGTTGTCGGCCGCCCGGGTCCGCCAGGGCACCCGGACGAACAGCACAGTGGTGACCACCGTCAGTGCGCCCACGATCAGCACGAGGTACCAGATAGGACGGTCGTTGGCCAGCCCCGCCACGATCCGGGCGACGCCGAGCAGCAGCAGCGCGGAGAGCAGCAGCGGGCCGAGCCGTAGGGCGGCCCGTCGGGTCGGGCTGAGCAGCAGGTCGTGCCGGTCCAGCCCGTCCCGCAGTTCGGTGAGGGCCCGCTCGACCCATTCGGTGCGGCGCAGGTCGCGGCCGTGGACGCCCTGCGCCGCGGCGTAGTGGATGGCTCGGTCGAGCTGGCTCGCCGCGGGTGGCAGCGGTCCGTCGACGGTCAGCCGCCGGTCCGGGGCCACCCCGATCACGCCCTGGCTGCGCAGCGTGCCGAGCGAGGTCCAGACCGCCAGTTCCTCCCGGCCGTTGAGGTAGGCGACCTGCTGTGGGCCGAGCTGGTCGGCGGCGGGGGCGGACCGGCCCGCCAGCAGGGACCGACGGTGGATCAGCACACCGGCCACGAGCAGCAGGGCCGCCGTCAGATAGCAGGCGAGGAAGGTGCTGCTGGGGATGCCCCAGGTGTCGAAGTCCGCGGCGAGACGCGTCATGGGCTGCTCCTGTCGCGCGAGGGGAACCGCAGCTTCATTGTGGAGCCGCGCCGCCAGCCGGTGGCACCCGCGGTGGCCCAGTTACCGTGCCGTTACCTGCGCCGGACGGCCTCCTCGACCAGATCGAGCACCGGGCCGAGGTCACCGGCCGGGCGACCCATGGCCAGGTGCAGCACCAGGCCGTCGTAGGCGAGTTCGAGGAAGCGGGCCAGTACGTCGATCGGTACGTCCTCGCGGAGCACGCCGGCCTCCCGCTGGCGGACCAGCCGTTCCCGGGTCGCCTCGGCAATGGCAGCCGAGCGCTCGGCCCAGCGCTTGGCGAAGGCCGGGTCGGTACGCAACCGCCGTGACACCTCCAGTTGGCTGCCCAACCAGCCGGTGGTGTCCGGGGATATCGCGCGGGCGAGCAGGTCACGCATCACCTGGACCAGGCCGTTGCGGGCGACGGTCTCCACCATCGTGGCCGCGTCGTCCTCGGCGACGGCGAGGAAGAGAGAGTCCTTGTCCCGGAAGTGGTGGAAGATCGCACCCCGGGACAACCGGGTCGCCTCCTCCAGCCGGCGTACGGTGGCACCTTCGTAGCCGTGCCGGGCGAAGCAGGCCCGGGCGGCGGCGAGAATCTCCTGCCGGCGGGCGTCGAGCTGGTCCTGACTTACTCTGGGCACGTCTCGATCGTGTCAGCCGATCCCTAGTGAGGCAAACCGTACGTACGGCTTGGGAGTGTCGGCCGGGTGAATCGCCGCTCACCTGCCCCGCGATGAGCAGTCGACCCGAAGGCGTAACACCCGGCCCTGTCGGCCGGGTACCCGATTCCCGTAAGGTGCCCGAGTGCCGCTGCTCCTGCTGGATCTGGACAACACCCTGCTCGATCGGGCCGGGTCGTTCCGTACCTGGGCAGAGCGCTTCCTGGACAGCATCGGCGCGCCGCCGGGGGACATCGACTGGCTGCTCTCCATCGACGCCGACGGTCTGACCGACCGCTGGGACGTCGCGGACGCCATCCGGGACCGCTACCAGCTCCGGATCCCCTCCATCGACCTGGTCGAGGAGCTGCACGACGGCGTGGTCGAGTTCACCCGGCTCGACCCACTTGTTGCCTGTGCGTTGCGGATCGCCGACGACGCCGGCTGGATGCCGGTGGTGGTGACCAACGGCACGGTGCGGCTCCAGGACACCAAGATCCGTCGTACCGGGCTGGACCGGTACATCGCCGATTGGGTGATCTCCGAGGAGGCCGGGGTCAGCAAGCCCAATCCGCGGATCTTCGCGCTGGCCGCCCAGCGGGCGCGGATGCCGCTGCGCGGCGCCTGGGTGATCGGCGACGGGCCGGAGGCCGACATCGGCGGCGCCACCGCGGTCGGCCTGCCCAGCATCTGGCTGCATCGGGGACGGCCGTGGACGGACGCCCGGTTCGCGCCCACCGCGACGGTGGACACCGTGATCGCCGCCATCGCCACGATCATGGGCGCTTGAGGCCGGTTCGGCGGGCGCCGCACGGCGTAAATCCGGTTGACCAGGTCGGGGTGCCCGGCGAGCATTGTCGCGCGCATCGTGCGTGCCGGGCGTGCGCCCGGTCGAGGAGAGGGGGTCGGTCATGACCGTCTTCGCAGGTCAACTCCTGCCTCCAGCCACCTCGACCAAGGGACGACAGCGCAGTGCGCGATCACGACTTTCCGGCGTGGGAACGCCGCAACCGCGGCAAGCGCCGCTTTGATGACGACGAACCACACCTGCTGAAGCGGAGCCGGCCGGCCGAGACCCCGGCCGACCCGGAACCGGACCCGGGCCCGGCCTGGTCCTCCTGGGACGACGCGGTGCACGGTCCGCAGCCGCACCCCGCCTGGCTGGTCACCGAACTGGCGGCGCGGGACACCGAACTCGGGGTGCTCAAGACCGGCAAGGAGGCGGAGGTTCATCTGGTCCGCCGCGCGGTCCCGGACACGGACCGCTCCTGCCTGCTGGCGGCCAAGCGTTACCGCGATCCCCGGCATCGGCTCTTTCACCGCGACGCCGGCTATCTGGAGGGACGGCGGGTCCGCCGGTCCCGGGAGATGCGGGCCATGGTCGGCCGGACCGCGTTCGGCCGGCAGATGATCGCCGGCCAGTGGGCAGCGGCCGAATTCGGCGCGCTGGCCCGGCTCTGGGAGATCGGCAGCCGGTACGGCACGATCAACGTCCCGTACCCGGTGCAGTTGCGCGGCACCGAGCTGATGCTGGAGTTCCTCGGCGATCCGGACGAGGGGCGCGCCGCGCCCCGGCTGGCCGAGCTGCGTCCGGACCCCACCGAGCTGCGTGACCTGTGGGCGCAGTTGGTGGACGCGCTTGTGGTCCTGGCCCGCGCCGGGTACGCGCACGGTGACCTGTCCCCGTACAACCTGCTGGTGTGCGCGGGGCGGTTGGTGCTCATCGACCTGCCGCAGGTCGTGGACGTGGTGGCGAATCCGCAGGGGCGCGAGTTCCTGGCCCGCGACGTCCGGATCGTGGCCACCTGGTTCGTGGCCCGTGGCCTGCCGCCGGGCCTGGCCGACCCGAGCGCGTTGACCGAGCTGCTCTCGCGCGAGGCCGGCCTGCGCTGACTGAGCTGCTCTCCCGCGAGGCCGGTCTGCGCTGACGATGGGCTCCGGGCGGCGAATGCCGTCGCCCGGAGCCCGTTCACGCGATCCGTCACGCTTGGCGGGCTACCTGATCACTGTAGGTATCGCTCGACCTCTGGCACCGGGCGAGCGCCCTGCGCGTCGGGGTCGCCGTGGGCCTGGCGAGCGGCACGGCGGCGACGGAGCAGATCCCAGCACTGGTCAAGGGACTCCTCCAGCTCGCGCAGCCGGGTGCGGGCCTCGTCATCGGTGCCGGCCTCGTGTGCCTGCGCCGTGGCGCGCAGCCGGTGTTCCTCGTCGACCAGATCAGAGATCCGGCTCAGGATGGTCTTGTCGTCCATGCCTCTGAGCCTGGCACAGCGAGGCGGGTGGCGCCCGGATTCCTTCCGGCGCGGCCACCTGGGCGTGGTGGGCCGAGTGTCGTCGGCGCGGCCCGCCGGCTCCTCCGACATGACCAAGATCACCGAGGTTGCGGAGGTCGATGCCGGCCCTGACCCGAGTCGATCGACCACTTACCTCTCGATTTCGGCATTGACCAGCGAAAACGCGGCGGCGAGCGAGACCCGCGGGCCCGTCGGTGGGCAATTTGTCCACTGTGGCATTAGTCGTCGAACGTCCGATCTCTGCTGTGGACAGCGGGAATGTCGACCATGAAGATTTCTCGCTACGCGACTAGTAAGGAGTGCCATCGCAATGGCATGCTCATCGCGACCACGGCAATTCGAAGAGTGATGCCCCGTACCCCTGGGGCCTGTTGCAGGCGGGAGCCGACCACGCCATGTCCGTCCACACCAGACGAGCGGGATCCATACCCCTGCGGCACGTGGTGCCGAGCCTGATGCGTGACCCGGCCCGTGCGCTTGTCGAGTTCGGCGACCGGTCCGGGGGCGAGGTGGTCAAGCTCAACCTCGGTTCGTTCCGCCCGTACCTCATCACCCATCCCGACCACCTTCAGCGGGTGCTGCGGGAGAAGTCCGGCAACTACGTCCGGGCCGGCGACGGCCTGCAGTGGCGTCCACTGAAGCGGTTGTTCGGCGAGGGCATCCTCAGCGACGGAGAATACTGGACCAACAGCCGGCAGATCCTCCAGCCGCTGTTCACGGCCCGGCGCATCGACGGGCTCGTCGACCGCCTCGCGGTGGCGATCGAGGAGGCCATCGACGAGTTGGCGGAGCCGGCGCGGACCGGTCAGCCGGTGGACATGGGCACCGTGCAGGCCGAGATCGTCTGTTCGGCGATCATGCGGGTCTTCTTCGACAACAAGATCACCGTGCCGGACGCAATGCGGATCATGGAAGCGCAGGACGCCATCGCCTGGTCGGTGATGCCCCGGATCATGGTGCCGTGGGCGCCGAACTACGCGCCGATGCCGGGCGACCGGACGTTCCGGCGCGCCGTGCAGCTCATCGACGACCTGCTGCTGCCCACCGTGCGGGCGGCGCGCGACACCGCCCACGAGGGCGCCGACGACATCATCTCCACCCTGTGGCGGGGGCGCACCGAGGACGGCGGCCGGCTGGACGAGCGTCAGGTCCGCAACGACACGGTGGCGATGGTGGCCACCACCACCGAGACCACGATCAGCGTGCTCACCTGGCTCTGGCCGCACATCGAGCAGGACCCGACGGTCGCCACCCGGCTCTACGAGGAACTCGACCGGGTGGTGGGCGACCAGCCGGTCCGCCGCGAACACCTGCGCGAGCTGCGCTACCTGCGGCAGGTCCTCGACGAACTGCTGCGGCTCTATCCGATCGGCTGGCTCTTCCCGCGTCGAGCGGTCGAGGAGGACGTCATCGGCGGCGTCCGGATCCCGGCCGGCGCCACTCTCGTGGTCAGCCCGCTGATCACCCAGCGGATGTCGATGTTCTGGGACCGGCCCGAGGTCTTCGATCCCGACCGGTTCAGCCCGGAGGCGTCCCGCGGCCGACCCAAGTACGCGCACTTCCCGTTCGGCGGCGGCCCGCACCAGTGCCTCGGCATGCACCTGTTCTATCTGGAGGCCACCCTGATCGTGGCCACCCTGCTGAGCCGGTTCCGGTTCCGGTTGCGCCGTTCGGGCGTGCCCGGCATCAAGGTGGCGGCCGCGTTGCGCCCGCTCGACCGGGTCGAGGTGACCCTGCGACCGGTGCAGGGTGTGGCGGCGTGAGCGCCCGGACCGAGCCGCCGGACGCCGGCGGAGACCAACTGCTGATCGCCGCCGAACAGGGCCGCATCTGTGCCCTCGCCGCACAGGGCCAGCGTGACCTGGCGAAGGTCGCGGCGTCGTACCCGGATCTGTTTCCCGCCAAGCCGTTCGACGCGGCGCTCTTCGGCAACGTGGCGATGGCCATCGCCTTCGGCGCGCCCTGGTGCGACCCGGCCCAACTGCGGATCACCAACCGTGTCGTGCTCTGGGGCTTCGCCGTCGACTGGCTGATCGACCACGAGGCACGATCGCGCGACGAGATCGACCGGCTGACCGCACGCTGCCTCGCCGTGGCCGATGGCGGGAGTCCGGAGGAGGGCGACGCCCTGGGCGCCTTCCTCGCCGAGCTGCGGGACGAGCTCGCGGCCGTGCCGGCCTTCGCCGAACACCGGCACCGCTGGCGCGACGAGATCCGTACGGTGCTGGTTGCCATGGGCCGCGAGTGGGACTGGAAGCAGCAGCCGGACCAGCTGCCCAGCTTCGCGGAATACCTGGACAACGCCGCCAACCTGGCCTGCACGGTGGTCAACGTGGTGCACTGGATCCACACCGACGACCCGGCGACGCTGAAACACCTGGACGCGTTGCTCGCCGCCAGCGACCAGGTCCAGCGCATCCTTCGACTGGTCAACGACCTCGGCACGTACGAACGTGATGTGCGCTGGGGCGACCTCAACGCCTTGCTGCTGGTGCCCAGGGCCGAGGTCGAGCAGCGGATCATCGAGCTGGTGGCCGAGGCCCGCGCGATGCTGGAGCCGCTGCGCGACAGCGTTCCGGTGCCCGCCGACTACCTGGCCCGGCAGATCGGTTTCAGCAGCGGGTTCTACCGTTCCACCGACTTCTGGGGCGTGTCGTGACGACCGTGGCACCCGCCGTCGGCGCGGAGACCGGGCCCAGTGTGACCGCCGCCGCCCGCGATCTGGTCGCCCTGCTGGAACGCGAACCGGCCGGGCAGGTGAGCAACTCCGTCTACGAGACCGGACGGCTCGTCGCCGACGCCCCGTGGCTGGACGGGCACGGGCGACGGCTGGCCTACCTGCTTGCGCAGCAGAGTGCCGACGGCAGTTGGGGCCCGGCGGGCGGGTACGCCCTGGTGCCCACGGCCAGCGCGGTGCAGGGACTGCTCGCCGAACTGGTCCGGGCTGATCCGGCCGGCACTGCGGCCCGAGCCGAACTCGCCGCCGCCACCGCCCGGGGCCTGGCCGCGCTGGCTCGACGGTTGGCCGACGGCACGTCCATGCCGGACACCCCGGCGGCGGATCTGATCGTGCCGGCCCTGGCCGCGCGGATCGACGCGCACCTGACCGAGCTGGGTGGCGAGTTCGGGCCGGCACTGCCCCCGGTGGACCGACGCCGGGTCGACGCGGTCGCCGCGCTGCTCGCCACCGACCACCCGGTGCCCAGCAAACTCTGGCACGCCTACGAGGTGCTCGGCGCGGCCGCCGCCACGCGTACCGAAGTCACCCCGGTCGAGGGTGCGGTGGGCGCCTCGCCGGCGGCCACCGCGGCCTGGCTCGCCCACCGGCGTACGCCGGACCGCGCCGCCCGGGCCTACCTCGACGCCGTCGTGGCCCGGCACGGTGGGCCGGTGCCGTGCTGCACGCCGATCACGACTTTCGAACGGTCCTGGTCGCTGGCCACGCTCGTCCGGGTGGGGCTGCCGGTGACGCCGTCGCCGGGGCTGGTCAGTGAGCTGGTCGCCGCCCTCGGCCCCGACGGCGCGGCCACCGGCCCCGGTCTGCCGACCGACGCCGACACCACCTCCGCCACCCTGTACGCCCTCGCCCGGCTGGGACACCCGGTGGACCCGGCGAGCCTGCTCCGTTTCGACCTGGGCACGCACTTCTGCACCTGGCAGGGGGAGGACGGACACTCGATCACCACGAACGCGCACGTGCTGGAGGCGTTGGGCTGGCACGCCAGGAACGCGCGGGACGGTGCCGAGCGGTACGCCCCCCGGGTGACCCGGCTCGCCGGATGGCTGCGTGACGCACAACAACCGGACGGGCAGTGGGCCGACCGATGGCACGCCTCGCCTTACTACGCCACCTGTTGCGCGGCGCTGGCCCTGGCCGGCTACGCACCGGCCGAGGTGGCCGACGCGGCCGTCGACCGGGCGGCGGACTGGGTGTTGGCCACCCAACGTGACGACGGTGGCTGGGGACGCTGGTCGACCACCACGGAGGAGACGGCGTACGCGGTGCACGTGCTGCTCGGCGCAGGGCGGCCGATCCGACCCCGGGTGCGGGAGGCGGTCCTCAGGGCCCTCGAACCACTGTGTGCCGAACCGACCGAACACCCACCACTGTGGCACGACAAGGACCTCTACACGCCGATACTCATCGTCCGTGCGGCGGTGATCGCGGCCCGGCGACTGGCGTTCGCGGCGACCGAGACGGCGCGTGGCGGCGCATCAGTCCCACGCCAGCAGGGGGCCGACCAGGGCATGATCACGACCGCTTGAGTTGCTGCGGTGACGCTGTTAGCGTGCGCCGGGGTCGGTGCGCGCGACACGCCGCTGACTGACAGATCAACTCGCTCAGGGCCAGGGACGGTGTAATGGGTTCCCGCAGTTCGAATCTGCGTACCAAGGTCGTGGCTCTGCTGGCTTCGCTGGTGGCGCTCTGGGGCTTCACGGCCTGGGTCACCGTCCGGGAGGGTGTGAACCTGGTCGGCGTGCAGGCGCTCGACGTGCGGGTGTTCGATCCCACCGAGCCGCTGCTGCTCCAGCTCCAGACGGAACGGCGCAGCTCGCTCGTCTATCTCGGCCGGCCCGAGGAGGCCCAGCGGGCCGAGCTGGAGCAGCTGCGTCAGCGTACGGACCAGCTGGCCGCGGAGTTCGCCGAATCGGTGGACAACTGGCAGGTGAGCCTGCTCGGCAGCGACGACCTGCACGAACGCGTCGCCCTGCTGCAGCAGGGGCTGGACGCGCTGCGGGACACCCGCACCGCCGTCGACGAGCGCAACATCGGCCGCGGCGAGGCCGGCACGGCGTTCACCGAGCTGATCGAGTCGATCTACCAGGTGTACGACGAACTCGGCAACCTCGACGACGACGAGGTCGCCGAGAACACCACCCAGCTGATCCGGCTCAACCGGGCTCGCGAGCTGCTGTCCCAGGAGGACGCGATGCTCGCCGGTGTGCTGGCCGCCGGCCGGATCACCCCCGCCGAGCGGGCCGAGTTCACCCGGGTGGTGGGTGCCCGCCAGTTCCTCGCGGAGCAGGCGATCGTCCGGCTTCCCGACGCCGATCAGCAACGCTACGCGCAGCTGATCGCCGCTCCGAGCTTCCAGCGGCTGGCCGAGCTGGAAAACGAGATCATGGTCGGCTCCGGCAGCTCCCGGCCGCCCTTCACCGGCCAGGACTGGGCGGAGACCACGGGCCCGGCGATGGTCGAGATCAGCGACGTGGTGCTGGCCGGCGGTGACGACATCGTCAAGAGCGCCGTCCCGGTCGCGGTCGGGGTCATCGTCCGGCTGGTGCTCGCCGCCGGTCTCGGCCTGCTCGCGGTCATCGCCTCGGTGATCGTCTCGATCACCACCGCGCGGGCCCTGGTCCAGCAGTTGCAGCGGCTGCGCGACGCCGCCTTCCAGCTCGCCAACGACCGGCTGCCGAGCGTGGTGGAGCGACTCGGTCAAGGCGAGCAGGTGGATGTCAGCAAGGAGGCCCCACCGCTCCAGTTCGGCGACGACGAGATCGGCCAGGTGGGTAAGGCCTTCAACGTCGTGCAGGAGACCGCGATCCGGACCGCTGTCGAGCAGGCCGAACTGCGTCGGGCGGTGCGTGACGTCTTCCTCAGCCTGGCCCGACGTACCCAGGCCCTGGTGCATCGCCAGCTCACCCTGCTGGACGCGATGGAGCGGCGCGAGCACGACGCGGAGGAACTGGAGGACCTGTTCCGCGTCGACCACCTCGCCACCCGGATGCGGCGCAACGCCGAGAACCTGATCGTGCTCTCCGGCTCCACCCCCGGTCGGGCCTGGCGGCGCAGCGTGCCGATGGTGGACGTGATCCGGGGCGCGGTCGGCGAGGTCGAGGACTACACCCGGGTCCAGGTGCTGCCGATCAGCGGTGTGTCGCTGGCCGGCCGTGCGGTCGGTGACGTCATCCACCTGCTCGCCGAGCTGATCGAGAACGGGCTCTCGTTCTCCCCGCCGCACACCACGGTGGAGGTACGCGGGCAACTGGTCGCCAACGGCTTCGCCATCGAGATCGAGGACCGCGGCCTCGGGATGACCGAGGAAGACCTGGCCGCGGCCAACTACCGCATCGTGGACCGCTCCGAGCTGAACCTCGCCGACGCGTCCCGGCTCGGCCTGTACGTGGTGAGCCGGCTGACCGACCGGCACGGGGTGCGGGTGCAGCTCAAGGAGTCCGCGTACGGCGGCACCACTGCCGTGGTGCTGATCCCGAGCGATCTGATCATCGTGGACGGTGCCGAGCCCGAGGCGCCCGTCGGCACCCGGACCGAGGCGCCGGCCGTGGCCGCCGGTCCGGGGCCGGCTGCCAGGACCGAGCGGACGACCGCGCCGGTGGCCCTCGCCGCGCCGGCGGCACCGCCCGCACCGCCCGTACCGCCCGCACCCCGCACCGCCGACGCCGGGCACGACGGCGTGGCCGAACGCGGTCAGGACGTACCGGTCGAGCTCAACCTCGGGCCGGTGGACGACACCGACGGCACCGGGCTGCCGACCCGGTCACGGCGCCGGCCCGGCTACTCCGCACTGGACGGGCCGACCATTCCGATCGGGCTCCCCGTCACCTCGACGTCGAGCACCGAGAGCGTCCCACGGGCACCCCACCGGCTGATCGAGAACACCGGCGGTCGTCCGCCGATCGAACCGGTGCCCACGGCACCCGAGCCGGGCGGTGTCGGTGTGGACAGCGAGCCGAGTCGCACCGAGTCGGGCCTTCCGGTTCGGATCCGGCAGGCCAGCCTCGCGCCCGCGTTGCGGGACGAACCGGAGGCGGCGGAGGAGGACGACGACGTGATCCGCGAACCCGAACAGGTGCGGCGCATGATGAGTTCGTACCAGACCGGCACCAGGCGCGGGCGCACCGACGCCGCCCGGTTGCTCGGCGGTACCGGTCAGGCAGCCGACGGGGACGATCCCGACGGCGCCGACCAACAAGCGACCTGAGCCGCGGTCGGGCGGACCGCACGACCGCCGGCCAGGCACAGATGAGCACGGCGAGAGCCGAGGAGAAGAGGACGACGAAGTGGGGCAGAAGACGGCTTCGAGTGCCGACCTGGCGTGGTTGCTGGATGACCTGGTCGGCCGGGTCAAGCAGGCCGAGCACGCGGTTGCGCTGTCCGCCGACGGTCTGTTGATGGCCTCCTCGCAGGGGCTCAGCCGTGACGACGGCGAGCATCTGGCGGCGATGGCGGCTGGCATCCAGAGCCTGGCCCGGGGCGCGGGCAAGCGGTTCGGCGGTGGGCAGGTGCAGCAGACAATCATCGAGATGCAGTCGTCCTTCCTGTTCGTCACAGCCGCCGGTCGCAACGCCTGCCTCGCGGTTCTGGCCAGTGAGGACGCCGATGTGGGACTGATCGCGTACGAGATGGCCATGCTGGTCACCCGGGTCGGCAAGTACGTCGCCTCGCCCAGTCGATCAGCGGACCAGACAAACGGGGAGAAGTAGCACGCATGACGGTGCAGGGAGAATCTGCCGAACATCAGTGGGTTGACGACCATGCTGGCCCGGTGGTCCGTCCGTACGCGGTGACCGGCGGCCGGGCCCGGCCGGTCACCGGCACGTTCGACCTGATCTCCCTGGTGACGGCGACCCGCAAGGACGTGTCTCCGGAGATCGGTATCGGCCCGGAGCATCTGGCGATCGTCGGACTGTGCCAGCGGATGCAGTCCGTCGCCGAGATCGCGGCACACCTGGACCTGCCGGTCGGCACCGTGCGGGTCCTGCTCGGTGATCTGGTGGCGCGCAACCTGGTACAGATCCGGGAGCCGCAGAGCACCCTCGGCATTCCCGACCACAGCATCTTCGAGGCGGTTATCAATGGACTACGGGCACTCTGAGCGGCCGTCGGGCGCAGCCGCACTGCCCACGGCGATCAAGATTCTGGTCGCGGGCGGCTTCGGGGTGGGCAAGACGACGATGGTCGGCGCGGTCAGCGAGACACGTCCGCTGCGCACCGAGGAGGTGCTGACCGAGTCGGGCGTCGGCATCGACGACCTGTCCGGGGTGGAGACCAAGCAGACCACCACCGTGGCGATGGACTTCGGTCGCATCACCATCAGCGACGATCTGGTGCTGTATCTCTTCGGGACCCCGGGGCAGGACCGGTTCTGGTTCGTCTGGGACGAGTTGGCCCTCGGCGCGATCGGCGCCGTGGTGTTGGCCGACACTCGCCGGCTGGCCGACTGCTTCCCCTCGATCGACTACTTCGAGGGACGGGGCACCCCGTTCCTGGTGGCGGTGAACTGCTTCGAGGGGGCCCGGCAGTACCGGCTCGACGAGGTGCAGGCCGCACTGAACCTCGACCCCGAGGTGCCGGTGCTGCTCTGCGACGCCCGCAACCGCGAGTCGGCCAAGGAGGTGCTGATCACCCTGGTCGAGCACGCCATGAAGGTCCGGGACGCGCGCCGCCGGGCCGAGTGACGACCGGGGGTCGCCGGCCGGGTCCGCCGCCGGTCGCGCCCCAGCACCCCTGCCGTACGACGAAGGGCTCCTTCCCACGCCGGGAAGGAGCCCTTCGCTGTCGGGTACGTCAGCTGGCGATCATGCGCCGCAGCACGTACTGGAGGATGCCGCCGTGGCGGTAGTAGTCGGCCTCACCCGGGGTGTCGATCCGCACCACCGCGTCGAACTCGACCCCGCTGTCGGTGGTCACCCGCACCGTGCGCGGGGTCTCGCCGTCGTTGAGCCCGGTCACGCCGGTGATGGTGAACGTCTCGGTGCCGGTCAGCCCCAACGACTCGGCGTTCTCGCCGGTCGGGTACTGAAGCGGCAGCACGCCCATGCCGATCAGGTTGGAGCGGTGGATCCGCTCGTACGACTCGGCGATGACCGCCCTGACCCCCAGCAGCATGGTCCCCTTGGCCGCCCAGTCGCGCGACGAGCCGGAACCGTACTCCTTGCCGGCCAGGATCACCAGCGGGACACCCGCCTCCTGGTAAGCCATCGAGGCGTCGTAGATCGAGGTCTGCTCACCGGTGAGGTGGTTGACCGTGTAGCCACCCTCGACGCCGGGCACCAGCTGGTTACGCAACCGGATGTTGGCGAACGTGCCGCGGATCATCACCTCGTGGTTACCCCGGCGGGAGCCGTACGAGTTGAACTCGTGCCGTGGCACACCGTGTCCGGCGAGGTACTCACCGGCCGGGGAGTCGGCCTTGATCGAGCCGGCCGGGGAGATGTGGTCGGTGGTCACCGAGTCGCCCAGCTTGGCCAGCACCCTAGCCGGACCGATGTCGAGGACAGGCGCCGGCAGGCGCCGCATGCCCTCGAAGTACGGGGGCTTGCGGACGTAGGTGGACTCGCCGTCCCAGGCGAAGGTGTCCCCGGTCGGCGTCGGCAGGGACTGCCAGCGCTCGTCACCGGCGAAGACGTCGGCGTACGCGGCACTGAAGCCGGTGGCGCCGATCGCCGAGGCGATGACGTCCTGGATCTCGGCGGTGCTCGGCCAGATGTCGCGCAGGAAGACCGGCTGGCCCGCGCTGTCCTCACCGATCGGCTCGTTGGCCAGGTCGATGTCCATCGTGCCGGCGAGGGCGTACGCCACCACCAGCGGCGGCGAGGCCAGGTAGTTCATCTTGACGTCGGGGTTGATTCGGCCCTCGAAGTTGCGGTTGCCGGAGAGCACCGACACCACGGCGAGGTCGGCCTCGTTCACCGCCGCCGAGATCTCCTCCGGCAGCGGGCCGGAGTTGCCGATGCAGGTGGTGCAGCCGTAGCCGACCAGGTGGAAGCCGAGCTTCTCCAGGTAGGGCGTGAGGCCGGCCCGCTCGTAGTAGTCCATGACCACCTTCGAGCCGGGGGCCAGGGTGGTCTTCACCCACGGCTTGCGGTTCAGCCCCTTGTCCACCGCGTTGCGGGCGAGCAGCGCCGCACCGATCATGACCTGCGGGTTGGAGGTGTTGGTGCAGGAGGTGATGGCGGCGATCACCACCGCGCCGTGGTCCAGCTCGTACTCGACGCCGTCTTCGCCGGTGACCCGGATCGGGCTGCTGGCCCGCCCGCCGGCACCGACGGCCGCGGTGACCAGGTCGCGCGGGGCGTCGGCGGGGTCGCTCACCCCGTTGGCCGGCGGGTCGCTGGCCGGGAACGACTCGGCGCTGGCCTCGTCGGCGTGGCCGGCGGTGCCGAACGGCTTCTCCTGCTGCGGCACGCCGGGCTTGCGGCCCGGGTCGCCGCCGGTCTCGTCGGCGGCCACGTAGTCGGTGAGTGCGGCGCGGAACAGCGTCTTGGCGTTGCCCAGCGGCACCCGGTCCTGCGGGCGCTTCGGCCCGGCGAGCGAGGGCTCGATGGTGCCCAGGTCCAGTTCCAGCTGCTCGGAGTAGGACGGCTCGTGGGCCGGGTCGTGCCAGAGTCCTTGTTCTTTCGCATACGCCTCGACCAGCGCGACCTGCTGCGGGTCCCGGCCGGTCAGCTCCAGGTAGCGCACGGTCTCGGCGTCGATCGGGAAGATCGCCACGGTGGAGCCGTACTCCGGGGACATGTTGCCGATGGTGGCCCGGTTGGCCAGCGGCACGGCGCTCACACCGGGGCCGTAGAACTCGACGAACTTGCCGACCACGCCGTGCTTACGCAGCATCTCGGTGATGGTGAGCACCAGGTCGGTGGCGGTGGTGCCGGCCGGCATCTCACCGGAGAGCTTGAAGCCCACCACGCGGGGGATCAGCATGCTGACCGGCTGACCCAGCATGGCCGCCTCGGCCTCGATGCCGCCGACGCCCCAACCCAGCACGCCCAGGCCGTTGACCATCGTGGTGTGCGAGTCGGTGCCGACGACCGTGTCCGGGTACGCCTGTCCTTCGCGCTCCATGATCGTACGGGCCAGGTACTCGATGTTGACCTGGTGCACGATGCCGGTGCCGGGCGGGACCACCTTGAATTCGTTGAAGGCGGTCTGGCCCCAGCGCAGGAACTGGTAACGCTCCTTGTTGCGCTCGTACTCCAGCTCGACGTTGCGCTCGAAGGCGTCCTCGCGGCCGAACAGGTCGGCGATGACCGAGTGGTCGATGACCAGCTCGGCGGGGGCGAGCGGGTTCACCTTGGTCGGGTCACCGCCCAGCTCGCGGACGGCCTCGCGCATGGTGGCCAGGTCGACCACGCACGGTACGCCGGTGAAGTCCTGCATCAGCACCCGCGCCGGGGTGAACTGGATTTCGACATTGGGGTCCGCGGTCGGATCCCAGGCACCGAGCTGGCGGATGTGTTCGGCGGTGATGTTCGCGCCGTCCTCGGTCCGCAGCAGGTTCTCCAGCAGGATCTTCAGGCTGTAGGGGAGCCGGTCGTGGCCCTCCACCTGGCTGATCTTGAAAATCTCGTAGCTCGCGTCTCCGACGCGCAGCTGCTTCTTCGCACCGAAGGTGTCGAGGCTCGCCACGTCGTACTCCTTCACACCAGCGACCGTGAGTAGTCCTGAGCAGTCTGTCGCACCGGCCGGAAGGCCGCCGAGCTTAGGCGACACTTACCGCCGATTCGCGCTGTCAACAAAACCGTACGTCCGTCTTGCTATTAGGTCAACCCGCTGCCATCGTGTGGACGGGAGGTGCATCCATGATCCATCACGTTCAGCTCGCCTGCCCACGGGGCTCCGAGGACGCCTCGCGGGCCTTCTACATCGGCCTGCTCCACCTGACCGAGGTGCCCAAGCCGCCGGCACTCGCGGCCCGCGGCGGTTGCTGGTTCACCGGGTACGGTGCCGAACTGCACCTCGGCGTCGAGGACGACTTCCGGCCCGCCCGCAAGGCGCATCCCGCCCTGCTCCGGCCCGACCTGGACGCCCTCGCCGACCGGCTGACCGCCGCCGGATACCCCGTCGCCTGGGGCGGCGACGAGTTGCCGGGGCTGCGCCGCTTCCACACCGAGGACCCGCACGGCAACCGCCTGGAGCTCCTCACCCCCGCCGCGACCGCTTGACGCCGCATCTTCACTGACGTTGTCGTGGTGTCGACAAGGGCCGACCTCCGGGGTGGGAGGTCGGCCCTTGTGGTGTCGCGGGGTCAGCTGGTGGCGCTGTAGCCGCGGCTGGCGATCCAGTTGGCGAGTGCGTCGGTGGTGATCCAGTACTCGGCCTGGTTGGGGTCGGCGGAGTCGGCGATCTTCACCTGGTTGCCGTTGTCGCGGTAGCCGGTGACGCTGATGTAGTGGCCGCCTTCGAAGCTGTGGGTGGTGCCGTCGGTGTCGGTGGTGGTGCCGGCGATGTTGGCGACCACGGCGCGGCCGTCGTCGACGGTGCGCACGACGTCGTCGCGGAGCTTGTCAACCTGCTTGGTGGCGGCGTCGGCGTCGCGGATCTCCACGGAGCGGTAGACGTCCTTACCCGTCTCCTTGTTCAGGATGGGGGTGATGTCGTTGATGGAGTTGGTGCCGGCTTCGGTGGTGCCCATGCGCTTGGCCATGTCGTACACGTCGATGTTCTTGCCCTGCACGCTCAGCGCGTTACGGGCGGCGGCGGGGCCGCAGAAGTAGAAGTTGGGTTGGGCTTCGTAGCGCACGTCGAGTTGGCGTTCGCCGCCGGGCTTGCGGTCGGTCTGCACCTGGGCGGCGGCCGGTGCGGGGGC
>NZ_POTX01000121.1 GCF_003236305.1 Micromonospora endophytica
GCGGTACAAGCGCACAGCGCGCTGACGCAGTTCGTCGGGGTACTTCTTCGGTGCTGCCACGGACAACTTCCTCCCCCACGGCCATCAGACCATGGTCAAGAAGCTCCATGAAAGCGGGGGTGGCTCATCGGGTGTCAGTCGTCGGCGGGTGGGGTGTCGTCGTCTGGGTCGGTGTCGTCGGGTTGTAGGGCTCGGTTCATGGCTTCGATGGCGTTGCGGTGCAGGCGGGGTCGGACGTGGGCGTAGATGTCGGCGGTGACGTGCAGCCGGGCGTGGCCGAGGAGTTCCTTGATGGTGACGAGTTCGACGCCTTGTTCCAGCAGCAGCGTCGCGCACGTGTGTCGGAGATCGTGAAAGCGGATGTATCGGACCTCGGCGAGGTAGCAGATCGTTTCGTGCTGACGGTGCACGTTGGCGGGGTCGAGGGGCCCGCCGGTCGCGGTGGCGAACACCAGGTCGAGATCTGCCCAGGTGTCGCCGGCTTCCCGCCGATCGATGTCCTGACGCTGCCGGTAGCGGGTTTAGCTTGTGTGGGCGGCAGAGTCTGGTGGGAGCCAGGGGCCGGTGGTAAATAGGGCGGTGAGGACGTCGAGGAGGTCTTCGCCGTGTTTACTCGCGGTGGACAGGTAGGACCGTAGGGTCGCGAAGTCGGCGAGGCCTTGCAGGTTTCGCCAGGTAACGCTGATCTTCAGTTGCAGCTTCGTGGGTCGGAGATCGCGTTCGCTCTGGTTGTTGGAGAACCAGATCGCGGTGTCGGTGGTGAACCGCAGGATCTCGGCGGCGTCGCGGGTGAAGCGGTTGACCAGCTTCGCGGCGGTGGACCTCGGATTGGCGGCGGTTGCCTCCCGCCCGCTCGACAGCGCTCCGGCGTAGGCCGAGAGCGGATGAAGCTGACCTGAGCGTCTTCGAGGCTGCTACGCCCGGCTGTCGCGGCGGCGGTCATCATGTCCTTGGCGATGAGCAGGGTGTTCGCCATGGCCTCGGCCCATTCCTGGCCGACCGGGTCCGACTCGTGTACACCCTTGAGCGCCCGCAACAGGTGCGCTCCACACTCGGCGTGGGTCGCGGTGGTGAGGTGGTCGTAGCCGGCGTACCCGTCACGGGTGAACCCGGGCCGCCCCTCGGCGACCATGGAGGCGACACCGACGTAGGCCGGGTCCTGCAACCGGCGGGGATGCTCATCCGGGTAGCCGCTGATGTCCGAGCCGAGGACTGCCGTGGCCGCTTCCGAGGGGCTTGTAGAGAGATCTGTGTAACGGATTGAGGTGAATATCCGTTATGGCCGGTAGGAGCCGGTCGGCACAGATAGGACAAGTGTGATGACGATGTCGATGGTCAACTCGCAGGGTCGGGGTCTCCCGGTCGACGGGGAACAGGTCGCCGTGGACGGGCCGCGGTTGCCGCTGTCCGCGCCGGCGCTCGATGAGCAGGTGGCGAAGCAGGCCGCGCGGAAGGCGGTCGCGGACCTGGTCGACGATCGGGCTCTTGACGCGGTGTTGGCGCAGGTCAAGGGTGATGGTCTGCGGTTGACGGGGCCGGGTGGGTTCCTGTCGGAGTTGGTGAGGGCCGTCCTGGAGCGGGGGTTGCGGGCGGAGTTGACCGAGCATCTGGGTTACGGGGCGCATGATCCGGCGGGGAACGGGTCGGGGAACTCTCGTAACGGGCAATCGTCGACCAGGTCCGCGACCGCCACAGCACGGCGACCGCTTCCGGGACCGACCGCACCGCAACACGGCACGCCACCGAGCGGCCAGGCTTCCCGTTGATCTCGACCGACGGGCACCCATCGATGCACTTGCATGCGGGGTCAGCCGTGACGACAACCCTGACGGCAACGCGGGCCGACCATCGCACACCCAGGGGACCGATGGCTACTCTGCGTCCGGCACAACTTCACCCCACGCGGGTTGAAGACCATCGGCGATTTCATAGCCTCTAGCTGCAGCCTCGTCCAATATCACGACGAGATTGTCCGGCAAGTAACGAATGAAATTGCCCTCGGTCTCACCGAGTGCGACTGTTACTGATGAGCCATTCGAGAGTCCGATCCGGAAGGACCACGGCCTGACCGATAAGTCGTCGCTATAGACGCAGAAGGAAACGGCGACCACTTCCACAAAACTGCCGATAATGCCCAACCAGTCCTGATGCCCGCTGACATCCACGAGGTCAACAAGGTCGCTTGAAGTCCGTTCCTCTTCACGACCCAGCGTCAGAGATAATCCCTCTTCGCGACCTGGCGTCGCCCACGACAGTTCCAGACTGAGACCCGTATCCGTGACCAATTCGACTCCCATGTCGACATCATGAACACCTTCGATATCACTGTAATTTTCCCAGCCAGCGCCGGCCGGAGTCACATACCGCGCACCAACCAGCCGTTGGCCAGCAAGTGTCGCCGCGAGCTCGCCGAGTCGACTGTCATCCGCTCTACGCAGCGTAGCTGGCTCTATAGTGATCAAGAGAATTTCCCGAAGTACTGAAATACACCGTTACTGTCGAAGGCTGCACCGGCCCCATCCGGGCGAATGTAATAGTTTCCGCCATTGAAGCTGCCACCGTTGATGGGCACACGCCGCGTCCCAGGCGTCGTCAGAATATCGTCCAAGTAGCCCTGGCCCGCCGTGTCCAGTTCCTTTCCTGGCACCTTCGGAAGTTCCCCTCTACCCATGTGCTTCTGATATTCCCGACCGGCGTGGGTCAACCCGCCCTTGGCAGGACGCGCCCCAGTTGCCGAGAGAACATCCAGACCGGGCCAGCATCCATTCGTGTTGTGCACCAACACCGGTACATTGCCGGCGAGCACATAGTACGTGTGGAGGTCGTCGACGGTGAGGTTGTGGACGACGGCTGGCAGGTTGTACGCGACGATGTCGATGACGCGGACCCGGCTGCCGTCCGGCGTACGCACCAGCTGCCCCACGCGCAGGTCCCCGGCGCGGGTCCACTTGCGCTCGCTGTCTTCCCAGAAGGGATGGTTGTCGGTGGCCGTGACGGACTCCGTGGCGGTGCCAACATCCAGCACAAGCTTCACTAAGGTCTTCTCGCCGGAATCGGTGATCTCGGCGGTCACGGTGCGGGGACCTGATTCTCCGGTCTCCGGATCAGTGGCTTCCACTACATCACCGACCCGGACATCCTCAATCGCTTTGGTCGTGCCGTCCGCCATCAGCACCAGGGTGCCGGGCGGGAAGCTGTTGCGGCATCCCAGGCGACGCCCGTGTTTGCCAGCCCGGCCTGCGGGAAGCAGACCGACAACCTCCAGGGCGGCCCCGAGATAGTCGCCCTTCTGGTAGGCGTCGTTCGCGAGGAAGAGGCTCGACGGCACCCCGAGAACTGGAACGTTGCTCATGTTTTCGTGATAGGTCAAGGCGTTGTCCTGCCGGTACGCCTCTTCGGCGGCACAGTCTTCGTAGTAGGCGCAGACATACGTCGCGAAGGCTCTGGCGATGTCCTCGTCCGAGCGAGAGGTGATGTGACAGCCGCCCGGCATGAAGCCGTAGCCGCAGTAGTAGCTCGTCACATAGAAGGCAAATGGCGGAGGGTCGGGACGCACCAGGCCCGTATCCGGGTCAAGCTGGCGCCGCACCCGGCTCTGCTCGTCCTGGCGCCGCTCCCGCTCCTTCTTCGCCTCGTCCGCGCCGTCCTTGGGCGTCGGGAAACGCTCTCCACCGCCGTCCGGGTCTTCGAAGACGTACAGTCCACTCGGGTCACTGAGGCTGACCGGGCCGTTGTGCGCATACGCGTACCCGTTCCAGCTCTGCGGCGACGTCAGGTTCATCAACGGATCCACTGAGACGAACCGGCCCAGGGCCGAGTCATAGTGACGGGCACCGATGAGCACCATGCCGCTGGGATCGTTGTCGCCGCCAACGAAGCCCTTCTCGTTCAACCACGAACTACCGCTGGTTCCGCGCGGCCCGCCGTACGGCAACTGGCGGCGCTCCGTCACCGCTTGGGAGGCGGCGCCGATCGCAGTGTGCTGGGTGCCTTGATGGTCAACGTAGAGCCAGGTCAACCCAGTCGAGGTACGCATGGCGCAGACCTGGCCGGCGAAACTGTAGTAGCGCGTGCCCGTGACGGCCGAGTCATTGTCCCTGCGGATCTCCTGCCCGGGCAGGTAGAGGGTGGTGCCGGTGGCGTCCCGTCGAACCCAGCGGGTGCCGTCGGCGTGGTAGACGTTAGTCTCCACAGAGTTACCCGCCGCGGTCACCGAGGCGAGCCGTCCCTCAGGATCCCAGTCGAGCCGCTGCGAACCGCTACCGTTCGGACAACTGTTCGTGACTGTTCCCGCCGGCCGACAGATCATGTTGCCGGCCTCGTCGTACGCGTAGTTGGTGACCGTGTTGGACTGACCCGCGACCTGGGTAGTCACCTCGGTCACCGCGTGTGGCCGCGCCACGCCGGCACCACCAGCCGGCAGCGTGTACGCCCTGGTGGTCACTTGGCCGGAGGCGCTAGTGGAGATCTCCTTGGTCCGGTTACCGACGTGGTCGATCTCCCACTGGAGCCAGTACGGTGCCGGACCGCCGAGGTTCGCCGCGCTCGGGTCGGTCTCGCAGTCGATGTCTGCCCTCGGCGTCCAGGCGATCGCGAGCCGTTGTAGTTGGTCGGGCCGGAAGCACTGTTGGTCGGCCTGCCCGATCTGCGGGGTGTCTTTGATGGCGGTAATGCCGCCAGCATGATTGTAGGTAAAATTCCGGTCCGAGACCGTGCCCGTAGCCGTCTCCGGCCGGATCGCCGTCTGGGTGACCTGCCGGGTGTGCGGGTCGTAGTAGATGCTGTCTTCGACGTAGACCCCGCCCGCGGTCTTACGCGTCGTGACGGTCGGCTCGCCGTAGACGGTGTACCGCTGACCAGCGACGTACGTGCCCGCCGCGTTGGTGGTCTTGAGATCTCGCGGCAGGCCGGTCGCCTCGTCGAACGAGGTGGTGACGGTCTCGGCGAGCAATCCTCCACCCGCCGGGTAGGTCATGCTCGAGGCAGTGCCGTCGTACGGCGAATAGCCATAGCCGTAGGACCAGGTGCCAGTCAGCGAGGTTCCCTCGATGGCAGGAATGACAAAGTTGACGTTTGTCGGCTGGTAGCGCTCGTTGAAGCCGCCGACCTGCCACCTATATATATGCGTCGATCCGGCTGGCTCGTACCGATAGCGGAACACCTCGGCGAGCTGTCCCTTGGCCCGCACTGTCGACCCGGTGTAGAGGCTGTCATAGCGCCACCGGGCCTGCAGTCGCCCGGTCTCTGAGCCTTCACGCAGCTCCGTCTGCCGACCCAGAGCGTCGTAACCGCGCCATAGCTTGTTGCCAAGGGCATCGGTGGTTGACACCAACTCGTCGTACTCGTTGTAGCCGTTGGTGCTCTTGCCCCTGTCCGGATCGACGGCCTCGTACTGGCGGCCCTTGACGTCGTACTTGTAGGTCCACTCGTTGCCGTCGGAATCGGCGAACTTCGTCAACTGACCCTTGCCGTCGTACGTGTACCAGGTCGACACGTAGTCACCGTTTACACCAGCAGCGGTGGTGTGCTTGCGTAGCTCCGCCACGCGGCCAAGGGCATCGCTGACAGTGGTCGTGGGTGCCGTGCCATCAGGCGGCGTCAGCTTGACCAGGTCACCTTCGTAGGCTGTGGTGGTCCGCCAACGCTCAACCAGGTTGTCCTCTCCGTAACCAGAGAGGAAGATCCCGGCCGTGGGGCGGCCAGCCCGGTCGTAGATGGTCCGGGCCACCGCAGGCACCGACCATTCCGGCTCCCACCACAGAGTTCCGGACGGATCGCCCGGCTCGACGTGCGGCTGATAGGTCGCCGATACCCGCCCCCATTCGTCGTACACCGTATCGGTGACGACCCGATCTCCCCCGACGCCTGGCGTCTGGGTCTGCCGCGGACGCAGCAAGGAATCCGCGATGTGGTATGAGGTCACGTATCTACCCGCCGCGTTCAGTACCTTCTTCACGACGTGCGGGTAGGAATTCCGGTTAGTTGCAAACTCGTAGGTGTACTCAGCCGACGGGGTGGCCTCGTGGCCAGCCCGCGACCAGCCGAGTTTCCATTCCCGCCAGACCCGACCAAGCGGGTCGTACACGGTTTCGCTAATGCCGTTGTTCTGGTCGGTGGTCTTCGTGATAGTGCCCCAGTAGGGCGTGAGCTGATTCGTCGTGGTCCAGTTGTATGGTTCCGGACTCTTCGTAGTGATCGCGGTAGCCAACCCTCCGGTGGCCGGCGTGTACATGGTCTGGGTGGTGTTACCCCGCACGTCCGTGCTGCTCGCAACCCGACCGAACTCGTCGTAGGTCATCCGACCGACGGTCTGCCAGACGGTGCCGTCTGAGGACGACCAGCCGTTCAGCGCATCGGTACGCGTTGGCTCGCCGCGGTCCGGAGCAGCGTCGAGACTGCTCTTGCCGTCGTAGTAGGTGCGCGTGTCGGAGACGACGTGCTCCGGACGCGTCGGGCTGGTCCCGCAGGGCAGCGCCGTGGTGGTCGTCTGTTTCACCAACAACAGGAGATTCTTGGTGATATTGCGGTTGTAGTGATGGACGGTGCACTTCTCGTCGCCGGACCGGGTGATATCGCCGTCGTTTTGCGTACGTTCAAGGGTGCCGTAGGTGTCGGAGAACCAAGACTCGCTACGGGTGGTACGCCAGCCGCGGGCACCGTCGACCCCCAAAGCCGTCGCCGTGTATGACACGCGGGTCTTGGTGAATCGCGCGGTGACCGATACATCACTGATGGTACGAGTCGCGGTCGCCGAAGAACGCCATGGCACGTTAACCGTCTTGGAGACCGGCTTCGACTCGACGCCGTTGCACACCACCTCTTCCCGCACCATTCCAGCGAACTGGTCCTCGTCGTAAACCGTCTCGGTGCCCAGCGAGGCCGGCACGGTGACGTTACGGGTGCCACCCGCCGGTGCCAGCCGATCGCCATTCAGACCACGCATATAACTGGTAACGGTCAATGTCTGCCCCGCACCCGCCTGCCCGATCCGGGTCTTGACCTGCGCCCAGCCGCGGAACTGGCTCCACGTCTTGTGTTCAGCTTTCACCAGGCCGTCATCGTCGGCGTAGCGCCAGGCAGGAGAGCCGACGTAGTCGAAGTAGGTGAAGACGGGTGGCGCTTGATGCCCGGTGGGATCAGTCGGAAGGTCCGATTCAGAGATCGACTTCACCCTGTTTTTGTGCCACCATTCAGTCTTCAGCCGCTCACGCCTGGGGTCGTCCGGATCCAGCACCTTCACCGGGTAGCACCGCATGGTGTTCTCGTGCTCCTGGGCGGGCACGTTCGACGCGGAGCATTCCTCGGTGTCCCACTCCAGGTCGATTCGAGCGCCAGCCTCGGTGATGATGTAGTCGATCCGCTGCCAGTTATTCGCGGTGTTGTTCATGGTGCGGACCCGGTTGGGCAATGAAACCGGAGTGAACGTGACCGGCGGCATTGCCCGCACACCTCCAACGTGCCCGGTGTGGACAATCTTGTCGAGCCAGAGACCGGCGTGGTCCGAGCCGTCGCCCGGCGGCGGAAAGGAATGACCAAAGGTCCAGGAATCCACCGGCTGCCAGTCCGGCGTGCTCTTGGTGGTGTCCCACACCCGAGTGGTGATCTTGGCGAGACGCTTGGTGGTCCAGAAGGTCGGCGCGTACTTTCCGTTGCAGGTGGAGCCCGTGCACTCCTGGTCCCACGGGGTGTCGGGCCAGTTGGTGGCATCGCGCGTGCCACACGAGGTGGTAACACAGCGGTTACCCACATCAAACGACACTTGCGCCTTGGCCGCGATCGACCGGTCGGCGGCGCCCCGGTCCCAGGTGCCGTAATCAATCCGAGTCAGATGCCCACCCCGGTCGTAGGACCTGGTGTCGGCGTTCTGGTTGTTGCGGGCGTACCTGTTGGTCTCCTTCGCGTACCAGTACGACACGGTGTTGCCCCGCGCGTCCACAACGTAGTCCAGGTTCCATCGCCAGGCCTGGTCGCAGAACGAGTCGAGGAATCCCCCGGATTTCCAGCACGGATCCTTGCTGTGGTTACCCGCCACCGGCACTGTCCAGGTCGAATCCGTCCCGGTCGTGTGACCCGGCAGGCTGTGCAGACCGAAGTAGTACTGTGTGCCGTCGGAGGTGGTGACGCGCCAGTACTCGCCGGTATCCTCGGGGTCTCCCTTATCACCGTTTTGGGTGCCAGTGAGCTTCTCGATCTTCGATGCGTCTTCGTTGCGGCTGTGCCAGCCCTTCGCCTTTTCGAAGATCAACTCGTCGCCCTTCCCGTTCAGGTTGATCACGGCGTTGTCCGTGCGCCAGCACAGGTCTCCGGTTCGGAGTGAGTTGTTACCACCATCCTTCATGTCCTCGCTGCACGACACGTACTGCCGCTCGATGTAACCCGGCCAGTAGTCAAAGCCCTCGCCCAGCCACGAAGGCTGGTTGTTCGTGACCTCCGAGCGCCCGTCCACGCTCGACGAGGAGTAGTCGATCGACATTGGCGGCGTGGGCCCGGCAATTCCCGGCGGCACACGTAGCCCGTACGTCCAGGAGAAGTCGCCGGAGTTCCCGCCGGTCGACCAGGTCGCTGACGGAGAAAGCGTGGTGGCACCGAAATCACCTGAGCTACCTGCGGAGTCGGCCGTCAGAGCGACCAGCGTGCCACCGAGGCTTGCTGACACCTCGCCCTCGGCCGCCAGCCGTCCCCGGTTCGCGGCCAACAGGCGCGGGCGGACGTCCACCTCAGCCGACACCCGCTCCGCTGCGGAGTCGTTCGCCGAGTCAAGTGATACAGCCGAGCATCCGTGTTTTTCCGGCGTGATCAATGCGCATTCGGGCAGCTGCCAGAGCCGGAGACGGGCTGCCCAGTCGGCACCGTAGGCCCATCGGAATCCCGAGTAGTCCACCGAGAGGGTCGCTGCTGCGGCTACGCCAACCGAGGTGTCCAGCCGCATTACCACGCCGTCGCGCCACCCCTCTGGCAGGCCAGCACGATCCAAGACCGTAACGTCAACCTGGGAAAGGGGTTGGTTCCCCGCGTCGATCGGTCGGCCGACGAAGATCGGCGAGTCACCGGCTTGGGTCAGGCCTGCCGCCCGAAGATCGGACGCGGCCAACACAGCGCGGTTCCGACCTGGCTTGGGCCAGACCGGGTCAGGGGCGGCAACCTGCTTCTGCCTCAGGTAGGGCCAAGCCTTGGGCTGCACCTGTCGACCATGTCGGTCCACTTCATCTATTTGGGGCAATAGTCGCTTCGGATCTGCTGCGGCTTGCCGAGCGGGTAGGCCATTGAGCAGAGTCACCGCCATGACCATGGCAACCATCGCCCGTAAGGTCGCGGTGAGCCTACGCCGCCGAGCCAGTCGTCGAGTCACGGCCGACAACGACGGAGGTGCTGGATCGGACGAATATGACACAGAATGCCTCCAGCGCTCGGCGGGCATGTGGCGAACAAGGTGTTTGAGCAGTCGAGGATCCGATCGTGACTGCGGGTTTCATGCTGGTCGGGAAGGGCTCACAACTCCTCGCCCTCGACGACCTCGCTCTCATAGAGGGTCCGCACCTGGGCGTCGGTCATTGCGCCCTGGTAGGCACCAAGGTCGTCGATGGCACCATGCAGCGGATCCCACCTGTCATCGAAACTCCGGCCGACGGCCAGCGGCCCATTTGCCTGCCAGGGCTGCCAAGCGGCAGCGAGGGTGGACGTGTTCTTGAGGTCGCCGTCGACATAAAGCCGCATCTGCCGTCGACCGGCATCGAGCACAGCGACCAGGTGGTGCCAACTGTCCGTCGCATCCGGTGCGGGGGCATTGGCAAAGCTGGCACCGCTACCGTTGTCGGGCGTCGCGCTGCTGTTGAGCATCTTGAACCTCCACACACCACCATCGGTGCTGTAGTAGAGGTAGAATCCGCTGGCGATAACACCGTCTTGCAGCACGATCATCTGATTCACATCAGTTCGGGTCAGGTTGACCCAGACCGAAACGCTGAAGGACTGGTCTGTCCGCAGTACTGGCGTGTCCGCCCAGATGGTCCGCTCACTGCCGTCGCCGTCGACGCTAACGCCGTTCTTGTACGCCGTCTTTCCCCACTCCCGCGTTGGCTCCCACGGCTCCGGGTTTTCCTCGGGGAAGTAGTAGCCATCGAGATGCAGACCGTTGTCACGGTTGCCGGCACCGATCTCGGCACCTCGCCGCAGTGCGAGCCACCGATTGAAACCGGTGCCGTCCATCGCGTCACAGGTGTCCGGAAGATCCTGCAGGTAACAAGGACGCGCCACCCCGAAGTCCCATCGGCCTACCAGGATCGGGGTCAAGAAGCCGGGCTCATCCACGCCACCGGAGGCTTCCTCGTCTCTCACTGCACCAGTGAAGTCCTGCTCCACCAGCACGCGGTCGAAAACCTGCACATCGGCGATCTCGCCGCGGAAGAACGCGTAGTTCGAACTCGACCAGCGGGCGCGTCCGACCACCAGCCCTCCCGTGACCGCATAGCCGGCACCGCGACTGGCAAGCCATGTGCTCGGCGGCGTCACCGAGGCGACCAAGAGTCCGTCAATGTATAGCTTGACCTTGCGATCTGTCTCGTCCCACACCCCCGCTACATGCGTCCACCGACGCGTGATCGAGGGGGTGGGCGCAGCGGCTTCCACGAGGTTGCCGCCATCCTTATCGGCTACCCGCATGCGGAACCGGTCTGCCCAGCAGTCGTACTCGAGGATGAAGCCGCTGCTGGTCGGACCGTCGGCAGACAGGACCGCGAGGTTGGCGCAATCCGGGTACGAATCGACCTTCACCCAGGCGGCCAGGCTGAAGGAACCTGCGGTGTTGACCGCAGGCTGGGCAGTGACAGCCTGCGAGGAAGTGCCGTTGAAACTGGCCGTCTGGCCACCGACCAGCCGGCTTCCGTCCAGCCAGGTCACATTACTGGCGACCAGCGGTGTGTCCGCGCTCAGGGCTGGCTGCTTGTCCTGCAACGCTTGAGCCTGGCTCTGCCCGGGGTAGGTTTCCAGACCCCAGTGCGCCACCGCCGGCGAGGGACGTTCGACGAAAATGTCATGGCTACCGGAACCCTCGTTGAGGGTGACGTCAACCGCTGCGACGAAGAGGGTGTTCTGCCCGTACGTCGGCACCGTCAGGGTGACCGTGGCGCTCTTCGGGCTCCCACTGGCCGCTACGACCGTCGTGGGCCCTGTCCAGCCGTATTTGAACTGGGTGACGTCGCTGTGCGACGACGTGATCAGGAAGGTGACAGCAGTTCCGGGACCGGAGGCCGGGTTCACCACCGACACCGACACTGGTGGTCGGGTGGTGTCGACCTTGAACTGACACCAAGCACTCCAACTGCTTGTCTGATTATAGGGTTTCGGGTCGGTTGTCCGGACCCGGAAGGCGTAGGTTCTGTCCTTGGCCACACTGACCTGGGTGGTGGTGGCCCGGCCACCAGCCGTGGCAGCGGGACGGTTGGGTGGCGGCCGGCGGGCAGGCGAGGTGTCCGTGACCGAGCCCATGCCTCCGGCCGGTACCTCGATCCACTCGTACGTGCCGGTCAGAGTCTGACCGGAGTCGGCGTCTGGATAGACCGCGGAGAAGGTCGGGGTCAACGTGCCGATGGAGACCGCACCCGAGGACAGACACGCCACCTGGGAGACCTGCAGACCAGTTGGCTTCCCCGGCTTGGAGTCGTAGTCGACGACTAGCTTCGCCTTGCCCGGAGTGAATTTCTTCCAGCGATTTTCCGCGCCTTCATCCGTGCCGTCCGAGTCACGGGCGCTGAAGCCGAACGTGATCGAGTTCGCGCTGTTGTCCGCCGCCTTCTGCACTTGAATCCTGAGTGCTTCGGTATCGAAGTTCATCGGCATGTCGGGCTGAGGAGAGTCGGAACAGCCCCGACCCTTGTTGGCATGCCCCGATGCTGCCGCCAAGTGCGAGTTCAACTTCATGGACGAGTACGAGGCCTTCATTGTCGCGTTGATGGCCGGCGTCAGGTACAGGTTCGCCCGAGTGTCATCGCAGGACCATGAGTGATATAACGACATCTGGACGTAGGCGTCGTAAATGAACTTCTTCTTCAGCGACACCTTGCCATTGGTGGTGGGAAACTCGAAGTACGAGCGGAAACGGACGCCGACACAAGGCCCCTCGGGGCTCAGACCCACCCGCGCCACGGAGTAGTCGGTGTTGGTGCAGTTGTTGCTGGTCCCATAGGCCCACTTCGACCGAGCGACCGACCAGGCCGGGTCTACGAAGATCGGAAAAGTCGCGGTGTCGGAGTCGAGCAGTTCCGCGTCCGGAACCAACCGCAGGTCGCCGTCCGGGGTCACCTCGGTCTTCACCCGAGCGGTACGAGCCCCGTCGCCGGCCGCGACCGCATCCGAGCGCATCAACCACGGCCGCACTTCAGTGTCCATTACTTCGGCCAGCGAGGAGTCCCACATCACAGCCGGCTCGGCCCGGGCAAAGGTGATCTCGTCGACCGTTGCCTGCAGTGCTCCGTTGGGGAGCCGAGTGATTGCCGCATCCCCGTCTCGCTCAAGGGTGATGGCACGAGCTGCCGGGTTGGCTGCAGCCTGTTCGGTCTTGAGCACCACCACGTGGGTGAAGCCGGTGCGCGTGGCCCGGAGCACCAGGTCAGCGCCGGGGAATACATCGACATAGGTTGCCGAGTCACCCGAGATGGTCGGGGCGGGAAGCAACTCCGGCCAGGACAGCTGCATGGACTTGCCGCCCCGCCGCAGCTCCACCATCGGATCTTCGCCGCCACCGGAAAACGCGACGTCGGCTACGGAGGCAGCCGGGCGAATCAAGCCGTCCGCGCCGACCCGCAAGGTGAGGTCCACATCGGCCCACGAACCGTCGGCTCGGCGGGTACGCTGCGGCTCTACCGCCGATTCGTACCGCAGCCGACCATCGGGCTGCGCCGTAACCTGGGCATACTCGGTCCGGGAGGAGTCGATCACGACCGGCTGGTCACAGGCGGATGCTGTCGCGAGCGCTTCCCATTCGGTGGACCTACTCGCATCGCACGCCTGGACAGGCGGTGCGTGTGTGGCGGCGGCGGCCGGAGCGGCCACGCCTGCCGATGCCCCTACCGCGGCCACCGCGCTGAACGCGAGCCCTACCCGTAGGGCCACCTTGCCGCGCAACGGCGACGACTCGGGTCTCGAAGGTCGCCCGCCAGCGGTCGGCCCGAGGAAGGCACGCAGAATCCACCGCTCGACCATGCGCTCCCCGTTCGATCGATTTAGAAGATCACGAGGAATCTATGAAGGGTGCTCACGATGGTCAATTAGCTGATCAGGGGTTGCGCACAGTAAACAATCCCTGTACGGAGCGATAGCGGTGATCGTGGGGGGACATCCCCCGCGGCGAGTCGTTGCTGCAGGTACGCCTCTAGTTAGCCCTGGCCGAGGGCGTCGATGTCGCGGATCTCCTCGGCGGTCAGCGAGAAGCCGAAGACGTCGGCGTTGGCGCGGATCCGTTCCGGCGTCACCGACTTGGGGATGACCACGATCTCGTGGTCGATGTGCCAGCGCAGCACCACCTGGGCGGGTGAGACGTTGTGCGCGCTGGCGATGCCGGCCAGCACCGGGTCGGCGAGGTCGGTGGCCTTGAACGGGCTGTAGCCCTCCAGCACCACGCCACGATCGCGGTGCTCGGCGTGCCGTTGCCGGTCGTAGAGGTGCGGGCCCCATTTGATCTGGTTGACCGCCGGGTTCTCCTCGGTCGCCTGGATCAGCTCGTCGATCTGCAGGGTGCTGAAGTTGCTGACTCCCACCGCGCGGGCCAGGCCCGCCTCGCGTACGGCGATCATCTCCCGCCAGGCCGGGATCAGGTCACCCGGCTCGCTCGGCGGCCAGTGCACCAGCCACAGGTCGACGTACTCGGTGTCGAGGGCGCGCAGGCTCTCCTCGATCGTCTCCCGTTCCCGGCCGACCCGCTCGGGTGGCAGCTTGGTGGTGATGAAGACGTCCTCCCGGCGCAGACCACTCTCGCGTACGGCCCGGCCCACCTCCTTCTCGTTGCCGTACATGGTGGCGGTGTCGATGTGCCGGTAACCGGCGTCGAGTGCGGCCAGCACAGCCTGGAAACCGGCCTCGCCGGTGGCCTGCCAGGTGCCGAAGCCGAGCAGCGGGATCCGGACGTCGCCGGGGAGAACGGCGACGGGGTGGTCAGCGTGGTCCATACCGACCGTTCTACCCCCGATCGTCGCCGCCATGCCGGCGACCCGCCATTGGCGGCGGGGTACCAGCCAGCGCGACGCCCCGGGGCCGTCGGGCGCCCGGGGCGTCGGCTGGAGCCGGACCGCAGTTGTGGGTCAGCGGTACGTGATGTCCGACGACGAGTAGATGCAGTTCACCCCGTCGGCCCCTTCACCGATCTTGGTGGGCTCGCTGCCCTTCGGCACGCCCCGGTACTTCTCGCAGATGACAGTCTTGCGGCTGGCGTCGTTGAGGATGGTGATCCGGCTGAACCGGGCGGTGTCTCCCCAGTTGGTGTTGATGCCGGCGAGCACCTTCGTCGAGGTGGCGGTGACGTTGTCCATCACCACGTGCCGCTGGTACGAGGTGGAGCAGTTGCCGCAGGCCCGGTAGAGCTTGCCGGAGCTCTCCACCCGGAAGTTGCGGATGTACACCGTGCCTCCGCCGTTGTGCTGGAACACCTTGTCGCTGCCGGAGCGGGCGCCGCCTCCGTCGACGGTGTACGTCGACCCGCCGCGGAAGGTCGCCGCGTCCTCGCCGACGTCCTCCCACCAGACGTTCGTCAGCGTGCAGTTGCCCTCGCAGTGCACGCCGTCGCCGGCCGGCGCGCCGATGATGACGTTGCGCAGGGTGGCGCCGGCGGCGAGCACGAACATCGGGTCCTGGCTCTCGCCCTGCCCGCCGTCGCCGATGCCGTAGTAGCGCCGCATGCCGCCGTCGAAGCTGCCGGAGACCGGGATGGTGGCGTCGACCTTCTGGCTGGAGGTCGGGGTCGGCCAGTTGCCTGCCGGCGGCGGGTTGCTCGGCGGGGCCGTGGTCGGTGCCGGCGGCGCCGTGGTGCTCGGCGGGGTGGTGCCGCCGCCGGAGTCCACGGTCACGTCGTCGAAGCCGCCGCTGGCGTACGAGGTGATCAGGCCGATCCGGCCGGCCGAGACCAGGCTGTTGCTGCCCGAGGCGATCTGGCTGCCGTTGACGAAGCCCCGGATCGTGCTGCCGCTGGCCTCGATGCGCAGCGTGTACCAGGTGCCGGTGCTGATCCCGATCGAGGCGGAGCCGATCGCGGTGACCTGGCTGCCGTTGACCGCCTGGAGTTCGGCCCGGCCGGAGCCGAGCAGGGCGAGCCGGTACATCTTGGTGTTGCTGCTGGAGCGGGCCGCCAGGCCGACCAGGGCGCTCGACGAGCCGAACGCGGTCGGACGCACCCGGGCCTGCACCTGGTAGTCGGTCCAGGCGGTCTGGCCGGCGAACTGACGGGCCAGTTCGCTGCCGGTGTTGGACTGGGTGAAGGCACCCCCGCTCACCGCCCAGTCACCGCCGGACTTGGACCAGCCGGAGGCGTCGCCGTCGTCGAAGTTGTCGGTGAAGACGGTGGCGGCGAAGGCCGAGGTGCCCATGCCGAGTGCGAGGGCGGCGACGGTCGCGCCCGCGCCCACTGCGAGCAGCAGTGGGCGCCGCCCTCTGACGAGTCTGTGTCGCACGGTTGTCCTCCTGGATGCGGGTGGTGGTGACTCCCGGAAAGCCTGAGGAAAGGGCTTTCCCGCACGAGAAAGGCTAGGCCCGCATAAAGATCAGAGTCAATGCCTATGGGTTGCAGGAATGTTGCAGAATTGATCGAGGAAAAACCGCAGAGACTAGTCGACGCGGGGGTCGGTCAGCCGCCAGGCGGCGTTGATCAGGCCGATGTGTGACAGCGCCTGCGGCATGTTGCCCAGCTGCGCCCCGGTGCCCGGATCGATCTGCTCGCTGAGCAGCCCGACATCGTTGGCGTGCCCGGTGACCTCCTCGAACAGCCGCTCGGCCCGCTCCCGCTGACCGGCCAGCACCAGGCACTCCACCAGCCAGAACGAACAGAGCAGGAAGCCGCCGGGGTCGTCCGCCCAGCGTCGGATCAAGCCCCCGTCCGCACCCAACTCCCGTTCCACCGCCTCGATGGTCGACCGCATCCGGGGATCCTGGGCGGGCAGGAAACCCACCACCGGCAGGTACAGCACCGCCGCGTCCAACTCGGGCGAGCCGAGAACCCCGGTGTACGCGCCACGACGTTCGTCGTACCCCTCGCGAAGCACGGTGGCGCGGATCTCGTCCCGGATGCCGGCCCACCGCCGGACGTCCGCCCGCTCACCCAGTCGCGGAGCCAACCGCACCGCCCGATCCATCGCCACCCAGCAGAGCACCTTGGAGCAGAGGTAGTGCCGTTCGGCGTCCCGGTGCTCCCAGATGCCCCGATCGGGCAGGTGCCAGGTGGCGGCCACCTGCTCGGTGAGGCCGAGGACCATCTCCCGCAGCTCCGCACCGAACTGCGCACCGAGGTAGTCGCGGAACTTCCAGATCGCCGAGACCACCTCGCCCGGCACGTCGAGCTGCCGCTGCCGCCAGGCGTCGTTGCCGATGCGTACCGGCGAACTGTTTGCGTAGCCGGCCAGGTTGTCGCAGAAGTGCTCGGAGATGTCCCGCTCCCCCTCCAACCCGAACACCACAGGCACCGGTTCGGCACCGATCCGGCCCGTGGAGTAGGCGGCCCACGCGAACAGCCGGGAGGCCTCGTCCGGGCAGGCCGCCACCCACATCGCGCGCATGGTCATGGCGAAGTCGCGCAACCAGGAGAAGCGGTAGTCGTAGTTGCGGTCGGCACCGAGCAGCTCCGGCAGGGACGTGGTCGGCGCCGCGGCGACCGCGCCGCTGCGGGCGTACGTCAGACCGGTGAGGATCGTCGCGCTCTGCCGGACCACCTCGGCGTGCCGACCGTCGTAGTGATGGCTCTCCCGGAACGCCTGCCAGGCCCGCACGGTGTCGGCGACGCCCGGCACCGCGTCCCGCCGCGCCGGTGGGGCACCGTGAGTGGCCGCGTACGCGAGGTCGAAGCCGACCACCTGTCCCGCGGCGACCTCGAAGGTGTGCCGGACCCGGTCGTCGACGACGCGCAGCCGCAGCCCGTCGCCGCGCAACACCAGCACCGCCGGGCCGGCCCGGGCCAGCACCGAACCGTCGTCCTGCTCGCGGAGGTACGGGGTGATCAGGCCGTACTCGGGTCGCGGCAGGTAGTCCACGCCCATCCGGACCCGACCGGAGAGACCCTCGACCACCCGCAGCAGCACGGCCGGCGAGTTCATGCCGAGTTCGTGCGCGCGGGCACCCTGCTCGGCGGCGAGCGCGTCGGTGACCGCGACGCTGCCCTCCGGGGTGTGGTGCACGGTCCGCAACACGAGCGTGTCCCGCTCGTACGACCGCTGCACCCGGCCGGGAGCGACCGGCCCGAGCCACCAGTGACCGCCGGCCGGGTCGAGTAGCCGGGCGAAGACCGACGGCGCGTCGAACCGGTCCGGGCACCACCAGTCGATCGATCCGTTCCGGCCGACGAGCGCGGCCGAGCGGCAGTCGGACAGGAACCCGTAGTCGGAGATCGCCCCCTGCTCCATCCCCCCGACTACCCCAATCC
>NZ_POTX01000122.1 GCF_003236305.1 Micromonospora endophytica
CCCGGAAACCCCTCACCCCCAACCCCCGGCCGCGACGTCTGACCAGCACACTGGTCGCCGCAGTGGCGACCGCGCTGACCGCCGGGCTGCTGCCGGCCACACCGACGCGAGCCGCCCCCAGCGCTGACGTCACCGCGGGCCTGGTGCTCCGCTACGACCTTGACCAGAGCACCGGCACGACGGTCACCGACACCTCCGGTCACGGCCGGCACGGCACGCTCGTCGGTGGCGGCACCTGGACCAACCAGGATGGACTCCGGCTCGACGGGGTCGACGACCACGTCCGACTGCCGAACGACATCATGAAGGGCCTGTCGGCCATCACCGTCTCGGTCGACGTGTACGTCGAGCCCGACCAACAGACCCCGTACTTCATCTGGGGGTTGGGCAACCCGGCCACCTCGAACGCCGGCACCGGGTACCTCTTCGCCAGCGGCGACGCCTTCCGGGCCGCCATCACCACCACCAACTGGTCCGGCGAACGGGTGACCGCCAAGGGCGGCAACCTGGCCCGCGGCGTGTGGAAGTCCGTCACGTACACCCAGACCGGCACCACCGGCACCCTCTACGAGGATGGTGTCGAGGTCGCGCGGAACACCAACGTCACAGTCCTGCCCAGCGCCGTCGGCAACGGTACGACCACCGCCAACTACCTCGGCCGCTCCACCTACGCCACCGACCGGATGCTGCGTGCTCAGGTGGCCAACTTCCGCATCTACGACCGGGCCTTGGCCGCCGACGAGGTGGCGGCTGTCGCGTTGCCGGACGCCACCCGGGTCGCCCGCGACACCGCGGCCCTGGACCTCGGTGACCTCTCGGCGGTGACCGGCGGGCTCACCCTGCCCACCCGGGGCGGCTACGGCGCGGCGATCGCCTGGGCGTCCAGCCGCCCCGCGACGATCAGCCCGACCGGCGTGGTGACCCGACCCACCGCCGCCGACGGGCCGGCGACTGTCACCCTGACCGCCACGCTCAGCCGGGGCGCCGCCACCGACACGAAGACCTTCACCGCCACCGTGCTGCCCGACGAGTCGGACGAGGACCGCGCCGCCGCGGCAGCCGCCGCGCTGTCGCTGGTGCATCCTGACGACGTACGCGGAAATCTCACCCTGCCCACCAGCGGCCGGCACGGGGCCACCGTCACCTGGCGTTCCGACCGGCCGGCGGTGGTCGCACCCGACGGCGTGGTCAACCGCCCGGCGCACGGCGCCGGCGACGTGCCGGTGACCGTCACGGCCACTGTCGCCGTCGGTGCGGCCCGGGTCGAACGGGCCATCAGGTTGACCGTCCGGCAACTGCCCGCACCCGCGCCGTACGAGGGCTACGCGTTCAGCTACTTCACCGGCAACTCGATCGAGGGCGAGAAGATCTACTTCGCCGCCAGCCAGGGCAACAACGCCCTCCAGTGGACCGAACTCAACGGTGGCAAGCCCACCCTGGAGTCCACCTTCGGCACCCGGGGCCTGCGTGACCCGTTCCTGATCCGCAGCCCGGAGGGGGACCGGTTCTTCCTGATCGCCACCGACCTGTCCATCGGGCGCAACGGGGACTGGGACGCCTCCCAGCGGCACGGCAGCCGCTACCTGGAGGTGTGGGAGTCCACCGACCTGGTCAACTGGTCCGAGCAGCGGCACGTGGAGGTCTCCCCACCCACCGCCGGCAACACCTGGGCACCGGAGGCGTACTGGGACGACGAGCGGGGTGAATACCTCGTCTTCTGGGCGTCCAAGCTGTACGCCGAGAACGACCCGAACCACACCGGCAACACCTACAACCGGATGCTCGCCGCCACCACCCGGGACTTCGTGACCTTCGCACCGGCCACCATCTGGCAGGACCGGGGCGAGTCGCGGATCGACTCCACGGTGATCAAGGAAGGCGACACCTACTACCGGTTCACCAAGGACGAGGGCGGTGGCGGCACCGGCTGCTCCGACATCATCCAGGAGAAGGCGACCTCGCTGACCGCCGTCGACCTGCCGGGCCGGCCCGCCTGGAGCCGGATCACGGCCTGCATCGGCCGCGACGCCGGCACCTCGGCGGTGGAGGGCCCGACGGTGTTCAAGGCCAACCCGGGCGACACCTCCGGGTCGAAGTACTACCTCTTCGTCGACGAGTACGGCGGCCGGGGCTACATCCCGCTCGGCACAAACGACCTGGAGAACCCGACCTGGCGGGTGCCGGCCAGCTACCGCCTGCCGGCCAGCCCCCGACACGGCACCGTCATCCCGGTCACCAAGACCGAACTCGACGCCCTCAACGAGGCGCTCACCGAGGCGCCGCCACCGGTCCGGGCCACCGAGGACGGTCTGGTGCTGCGTTACCCGCTGAACCAGAGCAGCGGTGGCACCGCCACCGACGCCTCCGGCAACGGCTACCACGGCACCCTGGCCGGTGACGCCGGCTGGCGCGACGGCGCGCTGAACCTCGGCGGCAGCAACGGACACGTCGGCCTGCCCGACAACATCATGGCCGGGCTCGACGAGATCACCGTGTCGGTCCAGGTCAACATCGCCAGCGACCAGGCCACGCCGTACTTCATCTGGGGGCTGGGCAACACCTCGGGTGGCGCGGGCAACGGCTACCTCTTCACCACCGGCAACAACTACCGGACCTCGCTGGCGACCGGGAACTGGACCACCGAGGAGACCGTCACCAACGGCACCGCCCTGCCGCGTGCGGTGTGGAAGACGCTCACGTACACCCTCAACGGTGCCGGCACCGCCCGGCTCTACCTGGACGGGGTGCGGGTCGCCGAGAAGACCGGGGTGGTCAACCGGCCCGGTGACATCGGCGGCGGGTGGACCACCGCCAACTACCTCGGCCGCTCCCAGTACAGCTCCGACCGGTATCTCAAGGGCCAGGTTCGCGACTTCGCGATCTACAACCGGGCGCTCAGCGACGCCGAGGTGGCCGGGCTGGGTGGTAACGGCACCGGCATCGTCGCGGTGACGCTGGACAGCCTGAAGGTGCCAGCGATGATCGACCCGAACACCGGCACTGTCACCCTGCCGGTGCGGCCCGGCACCGACCTGAGCCGGCTCGCGCCGACGTACGTGGTGGCCTCGACCTCGACGGTCACCCCGACCGGGGCCCGGGACTACCGCCAGCCGGTGGCGGTCACCGTGCGGGACGCGACCGGGGCGACCCGGGTGTGGACGGTGCGGGCGGTGTCGATGGGCTCGCCGGTGCTGCCCGGCTACAACGCCGACCCGAACATCGTCCGGTTCGGCGACACGTACTACATCTACGCCACCACCGACGGCTTCCCCGGCTGGGGCAGCAGCACCTTCAAGGTGTGGTCGAGCCGGAACCTGGTCGACTGGACCGAGCACGACACCATCCTGGACCTCGGCCCCGACATCTCCTGGGCGGACCGCAACGCCTGGGCGCCGGCGGCGATCGAGAAGAACGGCAAGTACTACTTCTACTTCTCGGCGCAGCAGAACATCGGGGTGGCGGTCGCCGACTCGCCGCTCGGGCCGTTCGTCGACCCGCTGGGCAAGCCGCTGGTCAACAAGGACGACTACAACGGCGCACAGCAGATCGACCCGGCGGTCTTCACCGACGACGACGGCAAGAGCTACCTCTACTGGGGCAACGGCACGCCGTACGCGGTACCGCTGAACGACGACATGATCTCGTACGACGTCAGCAAGCGGGTGCGGTTCACCGGCCTGACGGACTTCCGCGAGGGCCTGTTCCTGCACAAGCGCGACGGCGCCTACTACCTGTCCTGGTCGATCGACGACACCGGCAGCGAGAACTACCGGGTCGGCTACGGCATCGGCACCAGCCCGCTGGGCCCGTTCACGGCCAAGGGCGAGATCCTCACCAAGGACCCGAGCCAGGGCATCCTCGGCACCGGACACCACTCGGTGCTGCAGGTGCCCGGCACCGACGACTGGTACATCGCGTACCACCGCTTCGCCATCCCGGGCGGCGACGGTACGCACCGGGAGACCACCATCGACCGGCTGTACCACGAGCCCGACGGCACGATCCGCCGCGTGGTGCCGACGCTGACCAGCGTGCCGCCGCTGCGCTACCAGGGCGGGCAACCGAAGGTGTCGATCTCCGCTGCGGGCAGCGACGGCTGGTACGGCGGTCAGGCCGCGTTGACGCTGACCGCTGGCGACGGCGTCCGGCTGGTGGAATACCAGATCGACGGCAAGGGCTGGTTCCCTTACCGGGACCCGGTGCCGCTGCCGCACGGCAGCTACCGGATCGACTACCGGGCCCAGGGCGCCAACCTGTGGTGGAGCGAGACCTGGTCGACCACGGTCAAGGTGGACCGGGTGCTGCCGACCGTACGGGGCAAACTCGACAAGCGGACGTTGACCATCACCGCCGGCGACGCCCACTCGGGGGTGGCCCGCATCGAGTACCGCGACGGTTTCGGCGCCTGGCAGCGGTACCGGTCACCGGTGCGGTTCGACCACACCCGGCACCTCGTCCAGTACCGCGCCATCGACACGGCGGGCAACGTGGCCATGGCGAGCCTGCTGGTGCCTTCGGTGCCGGGGCCGGCACCGAAGGTGAAGAAGGCGCCAACCATCAAGGGCAAGGCCAAGGTCGGTACGAAGCTCACCGTCACCCCGGGCAGCTGGGACCAGCCCGGCCTGACCTTCTCCTACCAGTGGCTGCGTGACGGCAAGGCGATATCCGGGGCGACCGGCTCCAGTTATCTGCCGAAGAAGGCGGACGTCGGGCACCGGCTGAGCGTGCGGGTGACCGCGACCCGCCTGAACACCAAGCCCGGCGTGGCCACCACCAAGCGAACCACACCGGTAGCTGCTCGCTAGCGCCTGAGAACACAGCAATCTTGGTGCGAAAGTGCCCCCGAAACGGGGCGCTTTCGCACCAAGATCCGTTTCGGTGTCAGTCCAGGTGCTCGGCGGGGCGGTTTGCAACAGCCAGGACAGCGGCATCCGGGCCGGGTCAGCAGACCCGGGCCGGACCGGTGACGGCGTCGGGGCCGGAGTGCGCGACGGCGGTCAGGTTGGCGATCGTGGTGGCGGCGATGCTGTGCAGCCCGTCGGAGGTGAAGAACGCCTGATGCCCGGTGACCAGCACGTTGGGGAAGGTGGTGAGCCGGGCGAAATCGTCGTCGCCGAGGACGCGGTCGGAGAGGTCCTCGAAGAACAGGTCGGTCTCCTCCTCGTACACGTCGAGGCCGAGGTAACCGATCCGGCCGCTCTTCAGCCCGTCGATCACGGCCCGGGTGTCCACCAGCGAACCCCGACCGGTGTTGATCAGCATCATGCCCTCGCGGAGCAGTTTCACCCGGTCGGCGTCGATCAGATGGCGGGTGTCGGCGGTGAGCGGGCAGTGCAGGGTGACGATGTCCGACTCGGCGAGCAGGTGCTCCAGCGGGACGTACTCGGCCCCGGCCGCGATCGCCGCGTCGCTGCGCTGCGGATCGCTGGCCAGCACGCGGCAACCGAAGGCGGTCATGATCTGGGCGACGCAGACGCCGATCCGGCCGGTGCCGACGATGCCGACCGTACGGCCGTGCAGGTCGAAGCCGAGCAGCCCGGTGAGCGCGAAGTTGTGTTCGCGTACCCGGTTGTAGGCACGGTGGATCTTGCGGTTGAGCGCGAGGATCAGGCCGACCGTGTGCTCGGCGACGGCGTGCGGTGAATACTCCGGCACACGTACCACGGTCAGGCCGAGCCGGCGGGCGGCGGCCACGTCGACGTTGTTGAAACCGGCCGCACGCAGCGCGACCACCCGCACGCCGACCTCGGCGAGCCGCTCCAGCACCTCGTCGCCCAGGTCGTCGTTGACGAAGGCGCAGACCGCGGCGCTTCCCTCGGCCAGCCGGGCGGTCTGCGCCGTCAACCGGGGCTCCAGGAAGACCAGCTCATGATCACCGGCGGCGTTCGCTGCGCCGAGGAACTTCCGGTCGTACGGTTTCGTGCTGAACACGGCCACTCGCATCAGGCACCTCCACCGTTCACGCTACGGACGGGCCCGCGGACCGAGGCAGGGTCGGCCGACTCGTTTCCGTGCGGACTGTTGCGCCGCGCATCGAACCTTTTGGCCCTTCCCATCCGTACTGATGCCTGGGAGGACCACTGTCATGACCGTACGCCGAATCGCCGCCATGCTCGCCGCCGTCGCCGCGGCGACGATCGGCGCGTCGCCCGCCTATGCGCAAGGTGCCCCGTCGTTCCCGGTCGGCCGGGCTCTGGCCTGCGCCCCGAACGGCGAGCACGCCGAAACCGCCGCCTGCCTGGCCGCGATCAGGACCGGCGCCGCCGTCCGGGAATGGGACAACATCCGGGTGTACGGGGTGGACGGCCGCGACCGCGAGCAGATCCCGGACGGGGAGCTGTGCAGCGGCGGGCTGTCGGCGTACCAGGGACTGGACCTGGCACGCACCGACTGGCCGACGACCCGACTGACGGCAGGCGCGCAGCTCACCTTCCGCTACCGCAGCACGGTGCCGCACCAGGGCGTCTTCCGGTTCTACCTGACTCGCGCCGACTACCTCGGGACCGGGAAACTGACCTGGGCGGATCTGGACACCATGCCGTTCCTCAGGGTCGCCGATCCGCAGTTGCGCGACGGGGAATACCAGATGTCCGTGCGCCTGCCTGCCGATCGGACCGGCCGGCACATCATCTACACGATCTGGCAGACCTCGGACAGTGCCGACACCTACTACTCCTGCTCGGACGTGGAGATCCAACCGCCGGGCAGCCGGGCCCAGCCATCGTCGGTTCCGGTAGCGGACGTGACCACGCCGCCGGCCGCCGACGCCGCAGCGGAGCCGACCGCCCCCGGCGGCGACGCGGCGGCCGGTGACGAGGGTCTGATCGGCGACGCGGCGACCGACGCGTCGCGTAACGAGCTGCCGGCCGGCGCGCTGGCCCGCCCGGTGGCCTCGGTCAGCTCGCTGGACGGCCTGAGCTGGCCGCTGTACGCGGGCGGCGCGCTCGGCGTGCTGCTGCTGGTGCTGGTCGGCAAGTGGCTACGTGGCTCCCGCGGCTCCCGCAGCGGACCACCCCCCGGTCGCCCCTGCACGGTGCGCAACCACCGGGCCAACCCCCGCATCTGGTGACCCACGCCGGCAGGCACCGGGCGGGAAAGGGGTGGGGCGGGTAGCCTCGGCGGCATGCGTTACGTGCGGCTCGACACTCCGAAGCCCCTGTCCAAGATCGGGCTCGGCACCTGGCAGTTCGGTTCGCGCGAGTGGGGTTACGGGCCGGACTACGAGCGGCTGGCGGGCGACATCGTGCGGCGCGCCGTCGAGCTGGGCGTCACCGTCTTCGACACCGCCGAGGTTTACGGCTTCGGGCGCAGCGAGCGGATCCTGGGCGCAGCGTTGGCGCGCGACCGGGACAAGATCACTGTAGCGACCAAGATCCTGCCGGTGCTGCCGATCGCCTCCGTGGTGCAGCAGCGGGCGGTCGCCTCGGCGGCCCGACTCGGCGTCAGCACCATCGATCTCTACCAGGTGCACAAGCCCAACCCGCTTGTCGCCGACCACACCACCATGCGCGGGATGCGTACGTTGCAGGACGTCGGCCTGGTCGGTGAGGTCGGGGTCAGCGACTACAGCCTGCGCCGCTGGCAGGTCGCCGAAGTCGCGCTGGGCCGGCGGGTGCTGAGCAACCAGGTCCGCTACAGCCTGCTGGACCGCAAGCCGGAAGAGGACCTGCTGCCCTACGCGGAGCAGGCCGGCCGCCTGGTCATCGCGTACAGCCCACTGGCGCAGGGCTTCCTCTCCGGCCGGTACGACGCACACCACCCGCCGACCGGCGCGGTCCGCCGGGCCAACCCGTACTTCCTGCCGGAGAACCTCGAACGGGGCACGGCGCTGATCGAGACGCTGCGTCAGGTGGCCGCCGCGCACGACGCCACGCCGAGCCAGATCGCGCTGGCGTACGTGTTGCGTCACCCGAACGTGGTGGCCATCCCGGGTGCGTCAAGCGTCGAGCAGGTGGAACGCAACGCCGCCGCCGCGGAGATCGACCTCACCGAGGACGAGTACGCCGCGCTGGTGAATGCGGCCCGGGCGTTCCGTCCGGTCACCGGCCTGGCCGCGGCACCGAAACTGCTCCGGGCCCGCGCCGGCAGGTGACCCCGGGCCGGTGTCGGAGAGGCGACGGAGCGCGTCCCCCGGCGGCACTGCAACGTTGAACCGGTTGACCGCCCGGGTGCCCTCTGACGGCATGATGCCGATACGATGACCCGGTTCGCCGACGGTTCGGCGGTGGGGGCGGGCTCTGGTCCGGTGCCTCTTGCACAAGTTGTCACTCATTCGGGCGCGAGTTTCCTTCGCGGGTGGACGGATCACTATGGATACGACCGAAGACGGCCCCGTCGGGGTGCTCGCGGACCTCAGCGACGTGAGCCTGGCCGACCTGCCGGAGCTCGACAAGTCGGCGTTCGGCCATTCGCTGCGCCGCATCCTTGAGGAGATCGACCGCCCGCAGGACGCGGTCGCCGGGTGGAACTCGGCGATGTGACGTGCCGGGCGACGGGCGGCGTGGGCAGGCGGTGGCACACCGACCGGCCCCGACGCGGCCGGTGCCCTTCTCCGAGTTCATCCTGAAGGTCCACAGCAGGTGCAACCTGGCCTGCGACTACTGCTACATGTACGAGTTGGCCGACCGGCGGGCCCGCACCGACCCGCCGCTGATGTCCCCCGAGGTCTTCGACCACACCTGTCGTCGGCTCGCCGAGCATGTGCACACGCACGGGTTGGCGGCGGCGCGGATCGTGCTGCACGGTGGTGAACCGCTGCTGGCCGGCGCACCGGCCCTGGCGCGGATGGCCGAGCGACTGCGGGCGGCGGTCAGCCCCGCGTCGGCCCGGATCAGCGTGCAGACCAACGGCACCCTGCTCGACGAGCGGGCACTTGCCGTGCTGGCCGAGGCGGGGGTGCTGGTCGGGGTCAGTCTGGACGGTGACCGGCGCAGCAACGACAGGCACCGGCGGTACGCCTCCGGTCGGGGCAGCTTCGACGCCGTCGAGCGTGCGCTGCGCCTGCTCGCCGGGCGGCCCGAGGCGTACGCGGGCATCCTCTGCGTGGTCGACCTCGACGCCGATCCACGTGGGACGTACCAGGCACTGCTGGCCCACCGACCACCGATGGTGGACTTCCTGCTGCCGCACGCCAACTGGGAGACGCCGCCGCGCCGGGTCGGGCCCGCCGAGGGCGGGTACGGCAGGTGGCTGGCCGACGCCTTCGACGCGTGGTACGACGCGCCGGTGCGGCTGACCCGGGTCCGCCTCTTCGAGGAACTGCTCAACCTGCTGCTCGGCGGCCAGAGCCGGACCGAGTCGGTCGGGCTGAGTCCGGTCGCCGCCGTGGTGGTCAACACCGACGGTGGCTACGAACAGGTCGACACGCTGCGCTCCAGCTACCCGGGCGCGGTCGACACCGCCCTGACGGTCTTCGACGACACCTTCGACGACGTGCTGCGCCACCCGGCCGTGGCGATCCGGCAGGCCGGTGTGGCGGCGCTGGCGGCCGAGTGCCGGCGCTGTCCGGTGCATCAGGTCTGCGGCGGCGGCAACTATCCGCACCGGTACCGGGCCGGCAGTTTCACCAACCCCTCCGTCTACTGCGCCGACCTCCGCCTGCTCATCGCGCACGTGTCAAGCCGGCTGCGGGCCGATCTGGCCGGGCTGCGAGGCGGCTGACGGTGAGCCGCTACCACCGGCTGCGCCCGGCCGACCTTGACGCTCTCGCTGCCGGGGCGGGCGGCGCGGATCTGGTCCGGACGCTGCGCGCCGGGCAGCTCAGCAAGCGGATGCTCCAGCTACGTGCGGTACTGGACCTGGCCGATCCGGCCGAGACCGGCAGCTACTTCGCGCTGCTCGCCGCGGCCGTACGGCGGAATCCGGCGCTCGGCCCGGCGCTGCTGACCCTGCCGCACACCGGCGCGTGGCTGGCGGTCACCCTCCGCCGGCTACGGCAACCCGATCCGGCCACCGCACGATCCGCCCGCACTGCGCCGGCCCCGGCGGCCGTACCCGCTGCGCCACCCGGCGCGGCTACGGCCGTACCCGCCGCGTCCGGCCGGACCACGGCGGGGCTGGCGGTACGGCCCGAGTCTGCCGGCCCGGTCGGTGTCGACCTGGGTTACCTCGGCGGGCTGGCGGTGGCGGCGGCGATCCGGGCCGGCCTGGAGTTCACGCTCACCGTGCCGGCGCGCGACGGTGCGGTCTTCCTGCCCTCCCTCGGTCGGGCCCGGGTCAACGGATCAGGCCCGGTCACGGTGTCCCACACCGGCGGCCGGACCCGGGTGGGCCCGGTCGAGCTGCCCCCACTCGGGCCCGGCGAGCCGGCTCCCGCCGGTGCCCGCGGGACCGAGACGGAGGGCTGGTCCGGGCTGCACAGTCTGTCCAGCACCGCCGGTGGGCTCACCCTGCGCCTCTGGCTCGACGATCTCGATCCGTACCGCGACTGTCACCGGCTCTGCGCCACCGGCCGGTTGGACCCCGCGGCGGTGGACCGCTGGCAGCGGCTGCTCGACGGGGCCTGGCCGATCCTGGTGCGGTACCACCGGGGGCATGCCGAGGCGATCGCCGAGGGACTGCGTACCCTCGTCCCGCTGGAGGCCGACTCGGCCAGCGCCGGGGTGAACGTGACAAGCATGGACGCCTTCGGCGCGGTGTCGATGACCCCGCCGGCCGACGGCCAGGGGCTGGCGCTCGGCCTGATGCACGAGTTCCAGCACGCGAAACTCGGTGCCACCATCGACATCGAGCCGCTCTACGACCCCGACGACAAGCACTACTACTACGCGCCCTGGCGCGACGATCCGCGTCCGCTCGGCGCCGCCCTCCAAGGCGTGTACGCCTTCGTCGCGGTGACCGAGTTCTGGCGCACCCGGCGCACGGCGGTCACCGCCGGCCAGGTGCGGCTGGCCGAGACGGAGTTCGCCCGCTGGCGGGATCGGGTGGGACGCACCTGCGTGGACGTCGAGTCGCACGGGCAGCTCACCCCGGCCGGCCGGCGGTTCGTGGCCGGGCTGCGTACGGTGATCGACGGCTGGCGCGACGACCCGGTGCCGCCGGAAGCCGCCGCGCTCGCCCGCGAGGCCGCGGACGACCACTGGACGGTGTGGCGGCTGCGCAACCGGCGGCCTGATCCTCGGATCGTGGCACGGCTCGTCGAGGCGTGGCGGGCCGGTGCGGCCTGCCCTGCGCTCACCGTCGCGCTGCGGGTACGACCGGCCGACGGCCGTTGGCTGAGCCGCAGTCCCCGGCTGGACCTGGTCCGGCTGCGGCTCGCCGACCCGGAACGGTTCGACCGGCTGCGTCGTGGTGCCGAACGCCTCGCCGACGTGTTGCCGGCCGCCTCCGCCGGTGACCTGGCGCTGGCCGCCGACGATCACCTGACCGCCCGGACGTGGTATCAGCGGCAGCTGCGGCACGAGCCGGACCAGGTGGCGGCCTGGGTCGGGTTGACGCTCGCCGACGCGCGGCTGCCGGCCGCCGACTCCGCACTACGGGCCGATCCCGAGCTGTGCCGGGCGGTGCTGAGCGCGTTGGCCGAGGTGGGTGTGGCGGTGGATCCGCTCGACCTGTCCCGCTGGCTGGCCCCGGTGCGGGTCAGGTCGGTGGCGGCTCCAGATCGCAGTTGAGCCGGTTCGCCTCGACCAGGGCGATGGTGTTCGGATGCTCCTCCCCGAGCACCCGCCGGAACAACGGCATGACCTGGTCGCGCAGCGTGCGGGCACCCCGGTGATCGCCGGTGACGCTCAGGCTGGTGGCGAGGTTGTTCGCCACCGCCAGGGTGTCCGGGTGGGCCGGCCCGAGGATCCGCCGGCTGCGGTCGTACGCCTCCTGGTCGTTGAGCAGCGCCGCGTCGAACTCGCGGCGACTGAACCAGCAGTTGGCGAGGTTGATGTTGGCGGCCAGGGTGTAGGGATGGTCCGCGCCGATCCGTTGGGTGAACCGGGCCACCACCCGGTCGGACAGCTCGAAGGCCGCCTCCGTGTCGCCCACCTTGCGCAGGAAGATCGCCAGATTGTTGGCGTAGGCCAGGGTGAACAGGTGATCCTCGCCCATGTGGTCCCGGTACCACCGGTACACCGGTCGGGCCCGGCGCAGCGCCCCCGTGTCGTCGCCGATGGCCGACTCGTCGCAGGCCAGGTTCATGGCGCTGGCCTGCACGTCGGGATGATCCGGGCCGTGTCGCCGGCGGGACCGCAGCAGCACCTCCCGGCTCAGCGTGTGGGCCCGCTCCAGCTCACCGAGTTTGCGCAGGGTGACCGCGTAGTTCTTCAGGGCCCGCAGGGTCTCGGCGTCCTCCTCACCGAGCACCTGACGGTGTGCCTCCACCGCCGCCTCCAGGATCCGGCGTGACTCGATCAGATCACCGGTGTCGCGCAGGTCGCGGCCGTACTGCCCGGCGGAGAAGAGGGTGAACGGATGCATCGGCCCGAGCGTTTCCCGGCGTCGGGCCAGGGTGCGCTCGTTGCGGCGCAACGCACCGCGCAGGTCACCGACCAGGCGCAGCGAGATGGCCAGGTTGTGCGCCGCGATCAGGGCCCGGGGATGGTCCTCACCGAAGACGTCCCGGGCCAGTCGCTCGGTGCTGGTGTCCAGCTCGCGGGCGCGTTCGAAGAACCCGAGCGCCCGCAGGTCGGCGGCGAGGCTGCCAGCCACGATCACTGTGTATTCGTGGTCCTGGCCCAGGGTGCGGCTGAGTCGGTCGTACACCTCGCGGTCGATGTCGTGGGCCGCCTGGTAACGGGCCTCCAGCCGCAGCGCGTTGGCCAGGTGGAAACGCATCATCAACGCCTGCGGGTCGTCCGGGCCGTACCGCTCCTGCCACAGTTCGATCGCCTGCTCGGCGAGTTCGGCGCAGGTGCCGAAGTCGACCCGGATCCACATGTAGCGGGCCACGTCGAGCAGGAGCTGCCGCACCTCGGGCTGGTCGGAGGCGAGCGTCCGGGACGGCAGCAGGTGCGGCCACAACTCGGCGTAGATCGGCCAGTTGTCGGGCTGGTCGGGATCCTTCGGGTTGGCGGCGGCCAGGATGGCGTGCACGTGGCGGCGGTTTTCGACCTTCTCCTCGGCGGAGAGCGACTCCCGAATCAGTTCCTGGACCAGCGGATGCATCCGCAGGCTGGTCTGCCCGGCGTCGTCGGCGCGTTCCTGGCCCCGCCCCCGGCCACCCCCGCGCACACTGTCGATGCGGGCCAACGCGTACCTGCCGATGTCGCGCAGCGTCCGCCCCATCAGCAGCGGATCGCGCAACGACTGGTCGTAGGGGAGCAGCACGTTGATGAAGCGGTCCCCGTTGATCAGGGACATCGGGATCGGCTCGCTGGCGAAGAAGGAACAGACCTCCAGCAGCTTCGCCGCCGCCGGGTTGCGTTCGCGCAGACTGTCCAGCGAGACCAGCCACGGCTCGGCGCCGGTCTGCCGGTAGTCCGCCGGCAGCTCCTCGGCCAGCATGTCCGGCAGGTAGCGCCGGACCCGGGCGAGGTACTGCTCGGGCGACTCGCCGGTGGTGGCCAGCCAGGCACCAGCCTGCTCGATGGCGAGCGGCAGGTCGCCCAGCCGCTCGGCGATCAGTTGCGCGTCACCGCCGGTGAGGTGCCGGGCCCGCCGACCGAGCAGGGCGAGGCTCTCCGCCCGGTCGAAGGAACCCACCTCCAGCGTCCGGGCGTGCCGCGTCCAGGCGTGGTTGCGGGTGGTGACGAGCACGTGTCCGGGCCCCTGCGGGAGCAGCTCCGTCAGCTCCGTCGGCTCGTCGGCGTTGTCGAGGATGAGCAGCCAGCGGCGGTACGGCACGCCACGGCGCAGCACGTCCAGCACCCACTGGACCCGATCGCTGACGCTGCCGCCCAACGGCATGTCGAGTTCGGCGGCCAGCCGGTCGGCGAGTGCGCCCAGGGCCAGGCGCAGGACGCTTGGTTGCTGCGCCGAGATCCACCAGACGATGTCGTACTCGCCGCGGAAGCGGTAGGCGTACTCCAACGCGATCTGGCTCTTGCCGACGCCGCCGAGGCCGTGCAGCGCCAGCGGACCGTGCCCGGCCTCGGCGCTGGAGAGCCAGTCGCGCATCTCCTCCAGCAGCAGACCGCGCCCGACGAACTGGACGTTACGCGGCAGCGGCACCCGCCAGAGCGGGGGTTCGTTGCCGGGGAAGCGGCGGCGTCGCTGGGCGTCCTGCGGGTCGCCGGCCGGCCGGGTGGGATGGCCCAGCGCCTCCAACAGGCGGTCGATCGCCTCCTGCTCGTTGACCCCGACCAGGTCGACCGGGATGCGGTCGACGAACGGCCCGGAGGCGCGGGAGTTGTCCAACCGGATCGGCACCAGGTAGCTGGTGCCGACACTGGCGTCCCGGGTGGCCTGCTGCCACAGCTCGCGGGCGCTCGGCGACTGCATGTACTCCTGGGACAGCAGCACGATGAGCCGGGCGGCGTCGGTGAAACCGATGGCGGTCGGGTCGCCGCCGGCCGGATGGGCGGGAAACTCCACCTCCCGCATGACCGCCCGCAGCCCGGTCGTACGCAGCTCGTCGCAGATCCACTCCGCCCAGGCCCGGTCCTGCGCCGCGTAGCTGACGAAGACGTCAGGTGTGGCGCCGGTGAGCCGCTGCCGCTCGAACTTGGCCAGCCACTTGCGACGGAGCTGGTCGTCAAGGGGCGGCAGATTCTCCACCACGCCCTCGCTGATCGCCCGGGTCAACCGCTCGTACGCGGCGAGCAGGGTGGCCTCGTGATGAGCCCGGTCGCCGAAGGTGGCGAGGATCTCCTCGTAGGCGTAATAGGGCTGATAGGGGATTTCGACCTCGCCCCAGTACCTGTCGCTCTCCTCGGGCGAGAGACGGGGCAGCAGCGGAGTGAACCGGCGACGGGCCTGGTCCCGCCCGGCCTCCAGCTTGAGCTGCTCGGCGTTGTCGACACGCATCGGCACCGGCAGGATCCGGATCGGCCGGTCGCCGCGCTGCCTGACGATGGAGCGGGCCACCGCGGCGGCCCCGTCGATGCTCTGCTCGTTGAGCGTGAACGAGGTGACGACCGCGTCGGGCAGCCGCACCGTGCAGATGCCGGCGCCGTCGCTGACCCCGGTGCGGCTGTCGATGAGCACGTAGTCGTAGTTGTCCCGCATGCTGGCGGCCAGTGCGTCCAGGAAGAGGTTGCCGCCGAGCTTCTCGAAGAACGCCTGCCAGTCGAAGGTGCTGACCGCCTTCGTGTACGACGGGTCCTGCCGACCGGCCGGCAGCAGGTCCAGATAGCCCCGCAGGACTGGCCGGGCGCCACCTGTCACGTCGTGGCTCGGCGGCGGGAACTTCCAGTCCAGCGACACCGCGTGCCGCAGCACGTCGGCGGCGGTGCTGATCCAGTCCGGATCCTCCGTCTCTTCGTCGGGGCGTACTGCGGCCTCGGCGTAGTCCCGGGCCATGTCGATCACCCCGCGCGAGGTGCGCAGCTCCTTGTCCAGCAGGAACGGATGGAAGTATTTGTGCAGGCCGGGGGATTCCAGGTCCCAGTCGACGGCGAGCACCCGGTAGCCGTTGGCGGCGAGGATCCAGGCCACGTTCGCCAGCGCCATGGTGCGCCCGGTCCCGCCCTTGTACGAGTAGAACGTGACGATCCGGCCCTCGCCGCCGGTGATCGCCTCGCGCGGGTCAGTGGTCGTCACTGTGGTCCTCCGTTGCGGGCTCATCGCCGAGGCCGGCCCACGGGCCGTCGAGCCGGGGCGGTGAGGTGTCCGTCGACTGGCCGAGCGGCCGGTGCACCGAGGCCCGGCTGAACACCCGGTTGCGGGCCACCTCCAGCACCTCCGGCAGCAACTCCTCGAAGGCCCGGTGGGTGATGATGTTCGACCGGTACAGCTCGTCGTCAAGGGTGAGTTCCTCGAAGACCTCCCGGCAGCCGCGGGAGAGCAACTGCCAGTGCTCCCGGGTCTCCGGATCCTCCCGGCTGCTGGGGATCAGCACCGCCGTGGCGGCGCCCTCGTTGCGCAGTGCCGCCGAGGCGTGGTCGATGAGGGCCTGTCGCCGCGCCGGCAGCCGGGTCAACCAGGCATCGACGATCAGCACCAGGATCTGGTGGTACCGGGTGGCCGGGTCGGTGCCGTGGGCCAGCCGGTCGACGTCGAGCACAGTGGAGCGGTAGCTGTGGTCGGCGGCGATCTCCCGGGCGTAGTCGACGAGCGGCTCGGGCATCGGCGGCCGGTACGGCGCCCACTGGAGCGGGTCGTCGCCGTAGACCGAGACGTCCTGCCGGATGGCGCGCATCTCCTGCCGGCTGGTGGCGGCCACGATGAACTGGACGAGCATGGCGCTGCTGGGACCGGTGCGCACCGGTGCGCCGGGGGCCGGTGCCGGCTGGTCGTGGAAGGCGCTCGGGACGCTCTGGAGATCGAGCCGACGGTGCTCCATCGGCAGCGGATGAGTGTCCACACTCGCCACGATCTGGTTGGCCAGCTCGAACACGAAGGTGCGGTAGTCGTCGCCGTGTCGTTGCAGGCGCATCAGTTGCCGGATGCCGAGGCGTTGGTACAGCTCGCCCATGCTGTCCGAGGTGTACTGCAGAGGCTGGGCCACCGGATGGATCCGGCCCGGCAGGGCCGGGATCCACATCAGCGGCTTGAGCAGCGAGGCGTCCACCCGGCGCTGTGCGAAGTGGGCGGTGCGGTCGGAGAAGAGCTGCCACTCCTGGCCGCAGACCCGACTCTGGAAATACCGAGGTGTCATCAGAGCCAGAAAGGAACCACAGCTGCCCAGGGCGTCCACGAGTCGCTGCGGCCACCGCTCGCCGAGCAGCATGGTGCGGTCGACGAAACCCACAGGCTTGTCGCGGGGCAGGCCGGCGATCAGTCGTACGTCTGCGCTGAGATCCTCGTAGAAGCGCTGGACGAGGGCGTCCTCGTCACCCCTTGCGTAGCTGAGGAAGAAGTACAGCACCGCACCTCCGCGCCTGGGACTCTGGCCATGGGGTGGCTGAGGTCGTGGCAGTCGCCGGGGCGGGCCGGGAGTGGTGGCCGTGGCGGCGGGAGCTTCACCGCGAGTATAGGTGCGGAAACAAGGCGTGGCAGCCCGCCGAACTGTCGTATCCGGACACTCCTCGGACAGCCGGCCGACATCGCCTGTCGCGCAGGTGTCAAGCCAGGTCGCGGGCGTAACAGACGGAGAGGGCCGCGCCCCGGTACGGGCCGAAGTTGTCGATGCGGTGGTAGCCCTCGCGCTCGTAGAAGCGCATCGCGTCGGGCTGGGCGGTGCCGGTCTCCAGCAGCAGGGCGTGCACCCCGGCGGTGCGGGCGGCCGCCTCCAGGGCGCGCAGGATGGCGGTGGCCACGCCGGTGCCCCGGGCGGCCGGCTCGACGTACATCCGTTTGATCTCGGCGGAGTCGGGGCCGAGCAGGCGCAGCCCACCGCAACCCACGGCGGCGCCGGCGTCGTCGCGGGCGACCAGGAAGACGCTCACCGTCTCGGCGCTGGGCGGCGCGCCCGGTTCGTGGTCGTCGTTGCTGTAGCGGGCGTCGAGTTCGGCGCGTTGCGCGGCGCGTAGCCGGGTGGCGTCGCGCGACTCCCATGGTTCGTGCTGGACCGAGACCATCCCATCACCCTTCCCGTAACAAGCGTTACCGTAACGTAAGCTACGGTTTGCGG
>NZ_POTX01000123.1 GCF_003236305.1 Micromonospora endophytica
TCTCTCGCCCCACCCGCCCAGCCCACCGCCGGCGTCGCCGTCACCGCCCGGGAACTGCGCAAGCGGTACGGCACCGGCCCGGCCGCCGTGGTCGCCCTCGACGGCGTCGACGTCGACTTCGCCGCCGGCCGGTTCACCGCCATCATGGGCCCCTCCGGCTCCGGCAAGTCGACCCTGATGCACTGCCTGGCCGGCCTGGACCGGCCCAGCTCCGGGGCGGTCCGGGTCGGCGACGCCGAGCTGGGTGGCCTGGACGACCGGCGGCTCACCCTGCTGCGTCGGGACCGGATCGGCTTCGTGTTCCAGAAGTTCAACCTGCTGCCCGCGCTCAGCGCCGAGGAGAACATCGTGCTGCCGCTGGCCATCGCCGGCCGCCGGCCCGATCCGGCCTGGCTGCGCCAGGTGGTCGCCGCGGTGGGGCTCGCCGACCGGCTGCGGCACCGCCCGGCCGAACTCTCCGGCGGCCAGCAGCAGCGGGTCGCGGTGGCCCGGGCCCTGATCACCAGGCCGTGGGTGCTCTTCGCCGACGAACCGACAGGCAACCTCGACTCCCGCTCCGGCGCGGAAGTGCTCCGGCTGCTCCGCGAGGCGGTCGACGTCCTCGGGCAGACCGTGGTGATGGTGACCCACGACCCGGTCGCCGCCGCGCACGCCGACCGGGTGGTCTTCCTCGCCGACGGTCGGCTGGTCCGGGAGCTGGCCGAGCCGACCGCCGAACGGATCCTCGACGTGCTCGCGCACCTGGATCCCGCGGTCGCCGGCGCGCCGGCCGACGGCCCGGTGCGGGGGTGGTGACCATGTTCCGGTTGACCCTGCGTGCGCTGCGCGCCGAGGCGCTGCGGATGCTGATGTCCACAGTCTCCGTGGTCCTCGGCGTCGCCTTCATCGCCGGGACACTGATCTTCGTCGACGGGATGCGGGCCGGCACCTACGACCGGGCCGCCACCTTCGACCGGCACACCGACGTCGACGTGCACACCGACGGGGAGCCCAGCACGGCGTCCCTGGTCGACCGGGTGCGTACGGTCGACGGGGTGCGCGCGGCCGAGGGCGAGCTGACCGGCACCGCCGGGGTGGTGGGTTCCGACGGTCGGCCCGTGCTCGGCTTCGGGTTCCTCGCCGCCGTGCCCGCCGATCCCGCCCTCCAGTCGTACGACCTGGTGGCCGGGCGGCTGCCCACCCGGCCCGGTGAGGTGGTGCTCGACCACCGGACCGTCGCCGACGAGGGCTTCGCCCTGGGCACCCCGGTCCGGGTGGGCGGCAGCAGCGGAGCGGCCCGCCCGTACACCCTGGTGGGCACTGTCGACGTGGCCAACACCGCGCGTGACCTCGGTGGTCCGTTCATCGGGCTGGTCGGCCCCGACGCGCTCGCCGTCGCCGACAGCGCGGGCTTCGACCGGATCATGGTGGCGGCCGAACCGGGGGTCTCCGACCGGGTCCTGGCCGAGCGGATCGCCGCGGTCGTCGGCACCGAGCCGACGGTACGCACCCGGCAGGTCATCCTCGACGAGGCCGTCACCGACGCGGTCCGCGACCTCGATCAGTTCCGTACGCTGCTGCTGACCTTCGTCGGGGTGGCGGTGGTGGTGGCCGCGTTCGTCATCGTGAACACGTTCACGATCGTGCTGGCCCAGCGTTCCCGGCAGACCGCGCTGCTGCGTCTGGTCGGCGCCACCCGGGGCCAGGTGTTCCGAGCCACGCTGCTGGAGTCGGGGTTGCTGGGCCTGGTCGCCTCCGGGCTCGGGGTGGTGGTCGGAGCCGGGCTGGCCGTCGGGATGACCGCGGTGCTGAGCAGGCTGTCCCTGCCGCTGCACGGCGAGGTGACAGTCACCGCGGGCACGGTGCTCGGCTGCCTCGTCGCCGGCACCGTGCTCACCGTGGGCGCGGCCCTCGTACCGGCCTGGCACGGCACCCGGGTGGCTCCGGTGGCCGCGCTGACCGACGCGGCGATCCAGGTCACCCGCCCCGCCGGTCGGGCACGCCTGGCCTGCGGGGCGGTGGTGCTCGCCGCCGGTGTCGCGGCGCTGGCCGGCGCGGCCGCCGCCGGACAGATCCTGCTCGTCGCCCTCGGCGGGAGCCTGAGCTTCCTCGGCATCGTCCTGTTCGGTCCGGTCCTGGTGCCGGCGCTGATCCGGGTGTTCGGCGCGCCGGTCCGGCGGATCTTCGGGGCCACCTCCGCCCTCGCCGTGGCCAACGCGGTCCGCAATCCACGGCGGGTGGCCGCGACCGCCACCGCGCTGGTGATCGGCATCGGTCTGGTCGCGTCCTTCGTGGTGGGTGCGGGCAGCACCAAGGCCGCCATCGAACGCGGCGTGGACGCCCAGGTGGGGGTGGATTTCGTGGTCACCGGGATCGGCGTCGACCTGCCCGTCGGGGTGGTCGACGCGCTGGCCGCCCGGCCCGAGCTGGGCCTGGTGCACGAGGCCCGTACGCACACCGTCGACGACGTGGTGTTCCGGGCCGCCGACCCGGCGCTCGTCGACAGACGCCTCGACGGTGTGCTGGCCGGCCAGGTCGACCGGCTCGGACCCGGCCGGGTGCTGGTGCACCGGGAGTTGGCGACGCGGCGTGGCTGGTCCGCCGGGGACCGCATCACGCTGCGCGGAGCGCAGTTCGAGGTGGCGGCCGTGGTGACCGGCGCGGGTGGGGAGGTCTACTCGGCGCCTACCGGTCACCTGGTCGATCTCGTCGCCGCCGACTTCACCCGCCTCTTTCCGGACGTGCGGGGCTATCTGGCCGAGGTGGATCCGGCCGCGGGGGTGTCGGCCGCCTCCGCGCGGGCCGCGATAGCGGAGGTGCTGGCCGACTACCCCACGGTCAACCTGATGGATCAGGCGGCGTACAAGCGGATGCTCACCGGCACCGTGGACATGCTGCTGACCTTCGTGCTCGCGCTGCTCGGCCTGGCCGTGGTCATCGCGCTGGTGGGCGTGGCGAACACGTTGAGCCTGTCCGTGGTGGAACGGACCCGGGAGAACGCGGTGCTGCGGGCCGTCGGACTCACCGGGGGCCGGATGCGGGCCATGCTGGCCACCGAGGCGGTGCTCACCGCGCTTGTGGGAGCGGTCCTCGGGGTCGCCCTGGGCACCGGCGTAGCGGCCGGGGCGATGGCGATGCTCGGTCGCATCAGCGGCCAGTTCACCCTGGTCGTGCCCTGGGCGCAGCTCGGCGGCATCCTCGCCGTGGCGGTGCTGGCGGCCCTGGCCGCGTCGGTGCTGCCGGCCCGACGGGCCTTGGCCGTGCCGGTGGTGGAGGCACTCGCGGACCAGTGAACTGTCAGAGGTGCTCGACGGTGGGGCCGGTGCAGCGGTGACGGGTGTCGAAGACGTAGCGGGCGTGCCGGGCCACCTGGTCGTAGTCGAAGGCGTCGTGGTCGGTGACGACCACGACGCCGTCGGCCGCGCGCAACTCCTGCTCGGTCAGGTCCACCGTCAGCACCCCGTCGGGGAGCTGGTGCGGCTCGGCGTACGGCTCCACCGCGCGAACCTCACCGCCCAGCTCTCGCAGCCGGCGGGCCACCTCGACGGCGGGGGAGTCGCGCATGTCGGCGGTGTTGCGTTTGTAGGTCAGGCCGAGCAGCAGCAGCCGGGCGCCGGTGATCGACCGACCGGACCGGTTCAGTCCCGCCATCACCCGCTGCGCCACGTGCTCGGGCATCTCGTGGTTGATGTCGTTGGCCAGCTCGATGAACCGGAACTGCCGGCCGAGGCGCCGCTTGACCTGCCAGGACAGATAGCAGGGGTCGATCGGCAGGCAGTGCCCGCCGACACCGGGGCCGGGTCGGAAGGGCATGAAACCGAACGGCTTCGTCTCCGCCGCGTCGATCGCCTGCCACACGTCGATGTCCAGCTGGTGGGAGAGCATGGTCAGCTCGTTGACCAGGGCGATGTTGACCTGGCGGAAGGTGTTCTCGATCAGCTTCGTCAGCTCGGCCACCCGGGTCGAGTCCACCGGGACGGTCCGCTCCACCAGCTGGCGGTAGAAGCCGTCGACCCGGGCCAGGGAGGCGCTGTCCACGCCGGAGACCACCTTGGGGGTGTTCTCCAGTCGCCAGGTGCGGTTGCCCGGGTCGATCCGCTCCGGGCTGTACCCGAGGTGGAAGTCGCCGGGGCTGCGCAGGCCGCTTGCCGACTCCAGCAGCGGCCGCAGCAACTCCTCGGTGGTCCCCGGATAGGTGGTCGACTCCAGCACCACCGCGCATCCCGGCCGCAGGTACGGACCGATTCCGGTGCCCGCCTGCTCCACGAAGCTGAGGTCCGGGGTGCCGTCGCGCAGCGGCGTGGGCACGGTGATGACGCAGATGTCGAAACCCGCCGCGTCCACGTACTCGGTGCTGGGGCGGTAGCGTCCGCTGCCCAGTGCCCGGCCCAGGCGGTCGGTAGGAATGTCTGCCACGAACGACTCGCCCGAGGCGAGCCGCTTGACCCGGTCGGCGTCGACGTCGAGGCCGACCACGTCGAACCCGGCCTCGACAGCCCGCAACGCCAACGGCAGGCCGACGTAACCCTGGCCGATGACGACCAGCTTCTCCACACTCACCGCAGCTCCCAGACCGATGGCGACAACTGACCGTCAGGAGCGTAATGCGTATGGTAGCGGCGGATGTCCGTTTTGGTGATGTCGGGAGAGTCGGAAGCGGGGCCGGCTCAGTCCCGGCTGGCGCCCCCGGCACCCCCGTCGCCGCCACCCTCCGGCGGCGTGGAGGCGCTCGGCGTGGGTGGGGCCGCCGGCGACGGCGGCGTGGGTTCCGCGCTGGGAGTGGTCGGTCCGGCGGATGGTCCGTCGCTGGAGGGGGTCGGGTCGGGCGGCTCGGGCGCGGCCGACTCGCTCGGCTGCGTCGCGCTCGGCGAGGGGGAACGGGTGCCGGTGGGGCTCGCCGTGGAGTTGCCCGGGCGCAGCGGGGGTGCCTGGACGGTGGTGCTTCCGCCCTGGCTGGGCACCGGTTCCGCGTCGGAGGTGAGCTGAGCGCTGGGCGAGTTGGTAGGCACGTTCACGGCCGGGGCACCGGCTTCCGGCATGAGGCCGAGCGCCGCGCCGAGCGCGACCAGCCCGACCACCACGGCGGTGAAGGCACCGACGAGCGTGCCGCGCCGCCGGCCGGTCGGCGGGGTGTCCGCGACCGTGGCGTCCGTCGGGATCTGCGGTCCGGCCTGCCGCAGCCCTGCGGCGGCCGGCACCATCGCCGTCGGCAGGGAGCTGTCCGACACCGCCGTACGGGCGGCCTCCGCCATCGCCGCGCCGCTGCTGAACCGGTCGGTGGGATCCTTGGCCAGGGCCTGGGCGACCAGGACCCGCACCGCCTCCGGGATGTCGTGCGGCAGCTCCGGCGGCGGGTCGTCGAGATGCCGGACGGCGACCTGGAGCGGGTTGTCGCCGGTGAACGGCGGGCTGCCGGTGAGGCAGCAGTAGGCGACCGCGCCGAGGGCGTACAGATCTGTCGCTCCGGAGACGGGGCGTCCGGCGGCCTGCTCGGGTGCCATGTAGAGGGCCGTGCCGGGCACCGCGTTGGTGCTGGTGATGCTCGTCACGTTGGTCGAGCGGGCGACGCCGAAGTCGACCAGGACGACAGTGCCGTCCTCCTGCACCAGCAGGTTGCTCGGCTTCACGTCGCGATGCACGATCCCGCCGAGATGCGCGGCGTGCAGCGCCTGCGCCGCCTGCGCCACCACCGACATCGTCTCGCTCACGTCCAGCCGGCCCTGGGCCTCGATCCGCTTCGACAGCGGGACGCCGGTGACGAACTCCATGACCAGATAGTCGGCTCGCCCGCCGTCGGGCAACTCGTCCTCGCCGCAGTCGAAGACCTGGACGATCCCGGGGTGGCGCAACGCCGCCATGATCCGGGCCTCGGCGCGGAACCGGGCGATGAAGTCGGGGTCGGAGACCAGCGACGGCAGCAGCACCTTGACCGCGACCTGTCGGCCCAGGATCAGGTCTGTCCCGCGCCACACGTCTCCCATGCCGCCGGTGGCGACACGCTCGTCCAGGCGGTAGCGACCGCTGAGTACGACCTCCGAAGACAACACGGCTCCACCGTACCCACAGTGGCCACCGACGGCGCGGTCGCGGGTGCGGGGTCCGGCGGCATGGAAACTCACCCCGTGGCCCTCCGTGAGTCCTCTGTCGCCGGACGTCACCATTCTGCTCGTCTGGTGTCCGCGCCCCGCCCTCGGCCGCGAGTGCACCGAGGTGCTGAAGGGGGTCGGGTGGCGTCGTGTACGGTCGATTCGCCGTCCGGTCGGCGGTTGTCGTCCGCCACTCCGGTCGGCGATGCTGATCTGCCAGTCAGGCTGGTGAACAGGTCGACGGGCGGACCGGAAGTGTCGGGGCCGCCCCCGGAGGTCTGGGCCGCACCGCGGGTGCCGGTCCGGCAGACGTCCCACGAGAGGGCCGGTGGAACGGGAGCGGCAGGGTCATGACCGCGACGAGCTGAGTCAGGCCGTCCAGGCGGCTCAGGCCGGTGACGAGCAGGCATTTCGCCTCCTCTACCGCGGTCTTCAGCCCGGCTTGCTGCGCTATCTGACCGCCCTGGTCGGCGCGGACGCCGAGGACGTCGCGTCGGAGACGTGGTTGCAGGTCGCCCGCGACCTGCCCAACTTCACGGGTGGGGAGTTCCGTGCCTGGGTCGTCACCATCGGCCGGAACCGGGCCATGGACCACCTGCGTCGACAGCGCCGCCGTCCGACGCTGTCGGTGCCGGTCGAGGAACTCACCGAGGTTCCCGGTGCGGCCGACACCGCCGAACACGCTGGTGAGAGTCTGGGCACCGAGGCGGCGCTTGCCATGATCGCGTCCCTGCCACCTCGGGAGGCCGAGGCGGTCCTGCTGCGGGCGGTGATCGGGCTCGACGCCGAGAGCGCCGGACGGGTGCTCGGTCGCCGGGCCGGAGCGGTGCGCACCGCCGCCCATCGCGGCCTGCGGCGGCTGGCGCTACTGCTCGAACAGCGAGCCGGGCACGTCGAGTCACCCGACGGCGTGGTGCCGCGTCCGCGTACCGGTCGCTCATCGCAGGCGTCCCGGACCGAGCCGGTGGATGGCTGACATGGCGAGAATGGGGATGATCCTGCGCCGGCTGGCGCGCTCCGCCGGCAGATCCGGAGACGACCGGCTGCTCGACGGCGCCCGTGCACCGCGGAGCCCGGCCGCACCGGACCCGCTGGCCGAACTGCTGCGGGCCGCCGCCGCCCCGGCCCGGCCCGGCGAACTCGACGGTGAGCAGGCGGCACTCGCCGCCTTCCGCGAGGCCCGGCGGGCCGGCGTCCCCGCGGCCCGGCCGCGTCGCCGTCGGCTCACCGCCGGGGTGGTGCTCTGGCTCGCCGGCCTCACCGCGACCGCCACCGCGGGCGTCGCGCTGGCCGCGGCCGGTCTCGACGCGCCGGACGAATCGGTGCCACCACCGGCACCCGGTACGGTCGCGCCGATGCCCACCGGCGCGCCGACGGCCTCCACCGGCGTCCCGGGCCCGCCTGACTCCACCGCCGGCACGTCCACCGGCGACCCGACCACACCGTCGTCAGGTGTGCCGTCGCCGACCTCGACCAACCCCGCGTCCCCGTCACCTGTGCCTGAGGCGACGACGAACCTGCGCTCCGGCGACGCGGGGCACTGCAAGGCGTACCTGTCGAAGCCCGCGCGTCAGCGGGAGAAGGCGTTGGCATCGCCTGGCTTCGCCGACCTCGTGGCCGCGGCCGGTGGCGCCGAGAACGTGTCGGCCTACTGCCGGGAACTGCTTGCCGAGACCGACCCGAACTGGCTGGCCAAGCATGGTGCCGAGGAGGACTCGACGGCGGGCGGGTGAATCACGCTCGGGGCGGGATCGTCTCCTGATAGACAGGAATAGGACGGCCGACGGTCGGGAAATGTCACAGGGATTGATTACGGTGGCAGGGCCGGACCGGCACCGGGAAGGGAGCCGTCGCGTGGTGATGTCGCCAGAGCTTGACCGCGTCGTGGTGCTGCGCGATCGCGCAGCCGCGGCCCGGCATCTCGCCCGGATCTGTTTCAAGACCGGCCCACCCACATACACCGGTGTCGAGCTGGAATGGACGGTGCACGACGCCGTCGATCCCACCCGTCACATCGACGCCGCGCGGCTCTCCGCGGCGTTGGGACCCTACCGTCCCACCACGCTCGATCCGACCAGCCCGGCCCGGCGACTGCTCCGAGGTGGCGCGGTGACCGTCGAGCCCGGCGGCCAACTGGAGATCTCCACCCCGCCGCAGGCGTCCGTCGCCGCCCTGGTCGCGGCCACCCACGCCGACATCACCCAGCTCACCCGCCTGCTGGAGGCCGGTGGCCTGCGTCTCGGAGGCGCCGGCATCGATCCGCACCGGCGCCCTCGGCCGGTGATCGACACGCCCCGCTACCGCGCCATGCGCCAGTTCTTCGACCGGCGCAGCTCGGCCGGGCGGACCATGATGTACAGCACCGCCGGTCTGCAAGTCTGCCTTGACGCGGGAGAGCCGGAGCAGCTCACCGCCCGGTGGGCGCTCGTGCACGCGGTCGGGCCGCCACTGGTCGCCGCCTTCGCCACCGCCGGCCGGCACGCGGGCCGTGACACCGGTTGGGCGTCGGCGCGGATGCGGGCCTGGTGGCGCATTGACCCGGCCCGCACCGCCCCGGTCTGGACGCCCGGGCAGGCCGACGCGGATCCGGTCGCCACCTGGACGGCGTACGTGCTCGCCGCCCCGCTGCTCTGCGTCCGTGACGACGGCGCCGGCGACTGGACCGCACCGCCGGGCGTGACCTTCGGCGACTGGCTCGACGGCGCGCTGCCCCGGCCGCCCACCGTCGATGACCTGGACTACCACGTGAGCACGCTCTTCCCGCCGGTACGCCCCCGCGGCTACCTCGAAGTGCGTTACCTGGACGCGCAACCGGGCCGGGACTGGATACTGCCGCTGGCGGTGCTGGCCACCCTGCTGGCCGACCCGGACACCGTCGACGCGGCGACCGCGGTGGCCATGCCGGTGGCCGCGCACTGGGCGGTCGCCGCCCGGCACGGCCTGGCCGACCCCGGCCTGGCCTCGGCCGCCGCCGCGCTGCTCGACCTGGCCCTGGCGGCGTTGCGCCGGCTCGACCTGCCGGCGGCCCTGCACGACGAGATCGACAAGGGGTTACGACGGCGGCGGCAGGCCGCCACGAGGAGGCGACAGTGACCGACATCGTGACCGACCGGGGCGACGCGGAGGGGCTGCGGAGCCGGATCGCTGCGGAACTGGCACGCACCCGGGCCCGGACGGCCCTGTTGACCGAGGCGGTCGACGACAGCGAGCTGATGCGTCAGCACTCGCCGCTGATGTCCCCGCTGGTGTGGGATCTGGCCCATGTCGGCAACCAGGAGGAACTCTGGCTGGTGCGCGACGTCGGCGGCCGGGAACCGGTCCGGTGCGACATCGACGAGTTGTACGACGCCTTCAAGCAACCCCGGAGGGACCGCCCGTCGCTGCCGCTGCTGCCACCGGCGGAGGCGCGGACCTACCTGGCCACCGTCCGGGAGAAGGTCCACGACCTGCTGGACCGGGTGGCCTTCGACAGTCGCCGGCTGGTGGTCGACGGGTTCGCCTTCGGCATGATCGTGCAGCACGAGCAGCAGCACGACGAGACGATGCTCGCCACCCACCAGTTGCGGGTCGGCCCCGCGGTGCTGCACGCGCCTGCGCCGCCCGAACCAGCCAGCCGGGTGGCCGGCGAGGTGCTGGTGCCCGCCGGTCCGTTCGTGATGGGCACCGACACCGACCCGTGGGCGCTGGACAATGAGCGCCCCGCCCATCGGGTGGAGCTGCCCGCGTACGTCATCGACGCGGCACCGGTGACGAACGGCGCGTACCGCGAGTTCATCGCCGACGGCGGGTACGACGACCCGCGCTGGTGGAGCGAGGTCGGCTGGCGACACCGCCAGCAGGCCGGGCTGAACGCCCCGATGCACTGGCGGCCCGACGGCGACGGTTGGGCGTACCACCGCTTCGGCCGGTGGGACCGGGTCCGCGACGACGAGCCGGTGGTGCACGTCTGTTTCCACGAGGCACAGGCGTACGCCACCTGGGCGGGCAAACGCCTGCCCACCGAGGCGGAATGGGAGAAGGCGGCCCGCTGGGACCCGGCCACCGAACGCTCCCGGCGCTATCCCTGGGGCGACGAGGAGCCGACCCCGGCGCGGGCCAACCTGGGGCAGCGGCACCTGTGGCCGGCACCGGTCGGCGCCTACCCCGCCGGGGCGTCACCGCTGGGCGTGCACCAGCTCATCGGTGACGTCTGGGAGTGGACGGCCACCCCGTTGCGGGGTTATCCGGGCTTCGCCGCCTTCCCGTACCGGGAATACTCCGAGGTCTTCTTCGGCGGCGACTACCAGGTCCTGCGCGGTGGATCGTTCGGCACCGACCGGGCCGCCTGCCGGGGCACGTTCCGCAACTGGGACTACCCGATCCGGCGGCAGATCTTCAGTGGCTTCCGCTGCGCCCGTGACGCCAGCCGCGAGGAGGCCCTGCGGTGACGCTGGCGGAGCCGGTCGTCTGATGTGCCGCCACCTGGCCTACCTCGGGCCGCCGACAACCCTGCGCGAGCTGCTGTTCGATCCGCCGCACTCGCTGCTGCGCCAGTCCTGGCTGCCCCGGGACATGCGCGGTGGCGGGACGATAAACGCCGACGGGTTCGGCGTCGGCTGGTACCCGGGTGACGGTCCGCCGGTGCGCTACCGCCGGGCCCAGCCGATCTGGAGCGACCCGACGATCGCCGAGCTCGCGGCGGTCACCTCCAGCGGCGCGGTGCTGGCCGCGGTGCGGTCCGCCACCGTCGGCATGGCGATCGTCGACGCTGCGGCCGCGCCGTTCGCCGAGGGGCGGTGGTTGTTCAGCCACAACGGTGTGGTGCGCGGCTGGCCGGACTCGATGGTGCCGCTCGCCGCCGCACTACCCGTACGCGACCTGCTCACCCTCGACGTGGCCACCGACTCGGCGCTGCTGTGGGCGCTGGTCCGGGATCGGCTGCGCGCGGGCGTGGCACCGGCGCGGGCGGTCGCCGAGACGGTCACCTCGGTCGCCACTGCCGCCCCCGGCTCGCGGCTCAACCTGCTGCTCACCGACGGTCAGCGCGTGATCGCCACCACGGCGGGGCACGCGCTGTCCCTGCGTGCCACGTCCGACGCCGTGCTGCTGGCCTCGGAACCGCATGACGACGAGCCGGGCTGGCGTGCGGTGCCCGAGGGCCACCTGGTGCTGGCCACCGCGAGTGAGGTGCGGCAACAGCCGATCGAGACATGGTGAGCCCGGCCGGTCGGGCTCGCGTCGGAGCCCGAAAGGTCGAAACATTCCACGGGAGAGGGGAAACAGATGGGCGCTGAGCCGCTCGAGATCCACCTGGATGACCAGGACGTCAGCCGGGCCCTGCGCCACGACGTGCGGGTGGGCCTGATCGCCGACCCGAGGTGGCTGCCGCCGAAGTGGTTCTACGACGCTCGGGGCAGCGAGTTGTTCGATGAGATCACCCGACTGCCCGAGTATTACCCCACCCGGGCCGAGCGCGCGGTGCTGGAGGTACGCGCGGTCGAGATCGCCGAGTTGACCGGCGCGAAGACGCTCATCGAACTCGGTTCCGGTTCGTCGGAGAAGACCCGGCTGCTGCTGGACGCCTTCAGCCGACGCGGTGGCCTGGGCACCTTCGTGCCGCTGGACGTGTCGGTGAGCGCTCTGCGCGCCTCCACCGCCGCGCTCGCCGCCGACTACCCGAGGCTGCGGGTACGCGGCATCGTCGGTGACTTCACGCGCCATCTCGACCGGCTGCCCACCGGCGGGGCGCGGCTGGTGGCCTTCCTCGGCGGCACCATCGGCAACCTGCTGCCCACCGAGCGGGCCGAGTTCCTCACCCGCACCCGGGCCGCGCTCGAAGCGGGGGACTGGCTGCTCATCGGCACCGACCTGGTGAAGGATCCGGCGGTGCTGGTGCCCGCGTACGACGATGCGGCCGGGGTGACCGCGGAGTTCAACCGCAACGTGCTGCGGGTGCTCAACCGGGAGTTGGGCGCCGACTTCGCGCCCGAGGCGTTCGCACACGTGGCGCTCTGGGACCCGGACCGGGAGTGGATCGAGATGCGGTTGCGGGCCCAGCGGCCGATGCGGGTGCGGGTGCTCGATCTGGAGGTCGACTTCGCCGCCGGGGAGGATCTGCGCACCGAGGTGTCGGCGAAGTTCCGCCCCGAGGGCATCGCCGCCGAACTGACCGCCGCGGGGTTTCACCCCGAACGGTTCTGGACCGACCCGGAGGGCCGGTTCGGGGTGACCCTGGCCCGGGCCGACTGACCCGGCGACACGGATCGGCTGGTGGTCGGCTAGGCTGGGGCGCAGCGAAGGGGAGTAGCCCGTAACGTCGTGGTCGACATACTGATGCCCACCGGCATCCGGCCACGCGGCCTCGCGAACACGAGGCGGGCGAGACCTTCGACCCAGGCTGTAGCAGCCGGGTCGAGGGCATCCCCGTACCTCCTCCCGGCCCGATCCGGAAGGACGTCATGGAAGGCTTCCTCGTCGCGCTGGCGGTCAGCTTCGGCGTGATCTTCGTTGCCGAGCTGGGAGACAAGTCCCAGCTCATGGCCCTGGCCTTCGCCACCAGATATCGCACCGTCCCGATCCTGATCGGGATCACCGTCGCCACCGCCGTGGTGCACCTGGCCTCGGTGGCGATCGGGCACGGCCTCGGCGCCGCCCTGCCCACCGGCTGGATCTCGTTGTTGGCGGGTCTGGCCTTCATCGGGTTCGGCCTCTGGACCCTGCGCGGTGACACGCTCACCGAGGAGGAGAAGAACAAGGCCGCCAAGGGCGGCAAGTCGGCGGTGTTTGCCGTCGGTGTCGCGTTCTTCCTGGCCGAACTCGGTGACAAGACGATGCTCGCCACGATCACCCTGGCCACCCAGTACGGCTGGTTCGGCACCTGGATCGGCTCGACCATCGGCATGGTCGCCGCGGACGCGCTCGCCATCGTGGTCGGCCGGCTGCTCGGCCGCAAGCTGCCGGAACGGACCATCAAGTACGGTGCCGCCGCCCTGTTCGCCATCAGCGGCCTCTGGTTGATCATCGAAGCAATCACCCAACTCATCTGACCGACCCGCGTTGATCATGAGGTTAGCGGCCTTCAGCTACTGCCGTCAACCTCATGATCAACGCGGGTCGGTCAGAGGAGGCGGGAGGACCAGAGCAGGCTGAGGGCGCCGGCGCAGAGGGCGAGCAGCAGGCCGATGCCGGCGTACCACTGGGTGACCTCGCGGGCTTCGGTGCGGAAGCCGATCGAGCTGCCCATGTCCTGGTAGACCTGCTTCAGCTCGCTGACCGTGGCCGCCTCGTAGAAGTAGCCCTCGGTGTTCTCGGCCAGGTCGGCCAGGGCCAGCCGATCCACCGGCACCCGCTGCAACTGGCCACCGATGTCGACGTGGCCGGCGTCGGTGCCGAAGGCGATGGTGGAGACCGGCACGTTCGCCGCCTGCGCCGCTGCCGCCGCCTCCTCGACCGAACGGCCGGCGGTGCGGTACCCGTCGGAGAGCAGCACGATCCGCGCCGGTGGGATCCCCGCCGCGCCGTCGGCCGGCACCGACCGGATCGCCTCCAGGCAGGTGAAGACCGCCTCACCGGTCGCGGTCGCCTCGGCCAGCACCAGCCCGTCGATGGCGCTGGTCACCGCCGGCCGATCCTTGGTCGGCGGCACCAGCACGTTCGCCGACTTGGCGAACGAGACCAGCCCCACGTTGTACGTCTCCGGCAGCTCCGCCACGAACTGTTTGGCGGCCTCCTGGGCCGCCTCCAGCCGGTTCGGTGCCACGTCGTCGGCCTGCATGGACAACGAGACATCGATGGCCAGCATGATGGTGGCCCGCTCCAGCGGCTCCCGGGTGTCGATCGCCGGCCGGGCCAGCGCGCCGGCCAGCACCAGCAGGGCGAGCAGGAACGCGGTGGCCGGCACGTGCCGGCGCCAGCCCAACCCCTTCGGCGCGACGGTACGCAGCAGGTCCACATTGGTGAACCGCAGCGCGTAGTCGCGGCGGCGTAGCTGCCGCCAGACGTAGAACGCGGCCAGGGCGAGCACCGGCAGCACGGCCAGCAGCCACCACGGTTGCAGCAGTCGGATCATCTCGTCGTCCCTCGGGTGCGGGCGTGCCGTTGCGCGGCCACGAAGCGCACCATGTCCAGCAGCCAGTCTCGGTCCGTACGCAGTCTCAGGTGCCCGGCGCCGGCGGAGCGCAACGCGGCGGATATCTGCGCGCGTTGGGCGGCGGCCGCCGCCGCGTAGCGGTGTCGCAGGCTCGGGTCGGCGGTCTGCACCTCGTGCAGCTCGCCGGTCTCCGGGTCGACCACCGGCAGCACCCCCACATCGGGCAGTTCCAACTCCCGGGGGTCGACCACCTCGATCGCCAGCACGTCGTGCCGTACCCGCAGCTTGCGCAGCGGGCGGGCCCACTGCTCCGGCGGGGCGAGGAAGTCGGAGATGACCACCGCGACACCGCGCCGCCGGGGCGGGCGGTTGAGCATGTCGATGAGCGCGCCGAGATCGCTGCGGCCGGGTCGGATCTCGGTGTCGGCGATGGCGCGCAACATGCCCTGCGCCTCCCGGCGCCCGGGGCGGGCGGGCAACCGCACCAGCCGGCCCGGACCAGCCGCAGCGGCCGGCGCGCGGCGGCCCCACCGTGGCGCGGGCAGGTCGCCACCGCTGCCCACGACCGCCCCGATCCGGTTGCCGCCGCGCACGGTCAGGTGGGTGACGGCCGCCGCCGCCGCGACCACCACCTCCCGCTTGAGCCACCGGCCGGTGCCGAAGTCCAGGCTCGCCGACAGGTCCACCGCGAGCCACGTCTCCAGCTCCCGGTCGGCCACCGTACGCCGCACGTGCGGGGTGGTGGTGCGGGCGGTCACCGGCCAGTCCATCCGGCGTACGTCGTCGCCGGGGCGGTATTCCCGCGACTCGCCCGCCTCGCTGCCCGGCCCCGGCAGCAGACCGGCGTAGTCACCCTGCAACAGGCCGTCGAGCTTGCGAGTGACCAGGAGTTGCAGCCGGGACAGCACCGCGCCGGAACGGTCGGTGGCCGGGTCCGGCGTGCCGTCCCGGTGGCCGGATCGAGGGGTGGACGAGGTCACGGCCGCTGCCCGGGCCACCCCGAGGTCGGTGCCACCGCACCCGCAGGTGTCGCCTGCTGGCGGGGTGCCACCGACGGCAGCGGGATGGTCGACATCACCCGATGCACCACATGGTCGGCCGGCACGTCGTCGGCGAGCGCGTCGTAGCTGAGCACCAGCCGGTGCCGCAGGATGTCCGGGGCGATGTCCTGCACGTCCTGGGGCAGGGCATAGTCGCGCCCGCGCAGCAGCGCCAGCGCCCGGGTCGCCCGGACCAGGCCGAGCGAGGCGCGTGGGCTGGCACCGTACTGGATCAGTTGCGCGACGTCGGGCATGCCGTGCTCGGCGGGGGTACGCGTGGCCAGCACCAACCGGACCGCGTAATCGATGAGCGCGTTGTGCACGAAGACCTGGTCGGCCTTCTGCTGGAGGGCGATCAGGTCGTCGGTGTCGAACACCCGGGTCGGTTCGGGCGCGGCGACCCCCATCCGGTAGACGATCTCCCGTTCCTCGGCGTCGGTCGGATAACCCACGACGATCTTCATGAGGAAACGGTCCCGCTGCGCCTCGGGCAGCGGATAGACCCCCTCCTGCTCGATCGGGTTCTGGGTCGCCATCACCAGGAACGGGTCCGGCACCCGGTGGCTCTCCCCGCCGATGGAGACCTGACGCTCGCTCATCACCTCCAGCAGCGCCGACTGCACCTTGGCCGGCGCGCGGTTGATCTCGTCGGCGAGCAGGAAGTTCACGAAGACCGGGCCCAGCTCCACGTCGAACTTCTCGCTGGACTGGCGGTAGATCCGGGTGCCCATGATGTCCGCCGGCACCAGGTCGGGAGTGAACTGCACCCGGGCGAACGAGCCGCCGACGACCTTGGCGAGGGTCTCCACCGCGAGGGTCTTCGCCACCCCCGGCACCCCCTCCAGCAGGCAGTGCCCCCTGGCGAGCAGCGCCACGAACATCCGCTCCACCATCCGGTCCTGCCCGACGATCACCCGCTTGATCTCGAACAGCGCCCGCTCCAGCAGGCTGGCGTCCTGCGCCGGGGTGGTCGTCGGCGCCGAGGGCGACTGCTGCGGCTGCGTGCCGTTCGGCGTCGGGGCGTCGGGCATTGTCGGCTGGGCCACCGGTCCTCCACAGCATGATTCGGTCGTCGTGGCGTGTGCGCTACCAAGCCTCGCATGCCCGGCTGAGAGCCGATGTGGGGAGCGACCGATTTTCGCCACGCCGTCCCACGCCAGGCGAATCGCCCATCATGAGTGGACAGATGCCGCCCCGGCGTGTGTACCATTCATTCGTCGCCGGGCGGCTTCCCCCGTGGCCGCCCGGCGCTCATTCTCTTCCGCCGCCCTAGACTGGCCGGGATGAGCGATGCCGACACCTCCACCCAGACGCTGATCTGCTCGGCGCGCGGGTGTCGCGCCCCGGCCGGATGGTCTCTCCGGTGGAACAATCCCCGCATTCACCAGCCCGAACGCCGCAAGACCTGGCTCGCCTGCGACACGCACCGCGCCCAGCTCAGCGACTTTCTCACCGCGCGAGGCTTCCTGCGCGAGGTCGCGCCACTGGCCGGATCGCCTACGCTCGAAGGGTGAAACGCGCACAACGGAACAGCCAGTGAACGGTGACCAACCGGCCGGCCCACCGCCGGCTGCGGCACAGTCCTCCCCGCTCGAACCGTGGCCGGCCACGGTCCAGTGGCAGTCGATCTCGCCCGACCTGATCTGGGTGGAGTTGCTGCGACTGTCCGCCATGGTGGCAGTCGTCTCGGCGGCCCTCGGCGTCGGCTGGGCGGTCACCAGCAGGTGGCCCTTTGGCGTAGCGCTCGGTGTGCTGCTGCTGTTCGCCGTCTGGCGCGCGGTGACAATCGTCCGGGCGGTACACGCCTGGGGGTACGCGGAACGCGAGAACGATCTCCTGGTGCGACACGGTCTGCTGGTGCGCCGGTTGTCCATCGTGCCGTACTCCCGGATGCAGTTCGTCGATGTCAGCGCCGGTCCGCTGGAGCGGGCGTTCGACCTGGCCACCGTGCAACTGCACACCGCGGCGGCGGCGAGCGACGCCCGCGTACCGGGACTGCGGCCGGCGGAGGCGTCCCGGCTGCGCGACCGGCTCACCGCACTCGGCGAGGACCGGGCGGAAGGGCTGTGACCGGCTCGACCGGCGGGGCCCCGGAGCAGCCCACCCC
>NZ_POTX01000124.1 GCF_003236305.1 Micromonospora endophytica
GGGCGCCTCAGGGATGAGGGGTGTCGCGGGGGACGGTGCGCCACTGGGAGCGGCGGCCGGGTTGGCGTTCCCAACGGCCGAAGGGGCCCGCAGCGGCAGGGCTGCCCGCGGCAGGGGCACCAGCGGCGGCAGTGGCCGGATCGGGTTCGCGGGTGAGTTGCCGCAGCCGCAGCAACAGACCCACGCCGAGGAAGAGCAGCAGCCCACCGAGCAGGAACGCGGCCTCGGTCAGGCCGATCCCGGTGCCGGTCTGCGAGACCTGGTTGCCGGCCGCGCCCGCCGCCGGCGTCTCCTCCGCGCCACCTGCGTAACCGGCGTCGTCGGCCAGGTCACTCTCCTCGTCAGGGTCCACAGTCGGTTCCTCGTCCGGATCCACTGTCGCCGCATCGGTCGGCAGCGCGGTCGGCGGTGCACTGCTCGGCTGGGCCGCCCCACCCTGACCGACCACCGACCGCTGCGCGCTCTGCCGGGCCAGCAGTTGCAGGTTCGGGTCGTACGCCTCGGCGGTCAGGCTGATCCGGCCCTGCGCGACGTCACCGGCGAACGCCATCCGGTACTGCGCGGTCACCGTACGCCCCGGACAGAGTGTGCCCGGGTCGAGTTGCCTGTCGGTGAGCCGGGCGACGTCGCCGTCGGTCTGGATCTCCACCGGGAACGACCCGTTTTCCTCGATCCGGTCCACCCGCACCTGGTCCAGCCGCATCCCCTGCACCGCGAGCACCATCGACCAGCGGACCTTGATGCAGTCCGCCTGGTCGGATCGCGACACCACCGCAGAGATCGTCTCCACCCGCCCGCCGGCGATGAACTGGTTCGGCAGGCCGCTGAGTTCGGTGGCGGGTGCCGCGTGCGCCGATGCGGCCATGGCGACGTCCACACCCGTGAGACATGCCAGCGCCACACCGATCCGTAGCGTGTTCCGCCACAGCCTCTTCACGATCCGTCCTCCTGTTGGTCGCCTCCACTCACCACGCTATGAGGGCCCGGGGGAAGCCGGTAGACGGGCGTGTTCGCACGTATTGTGAAGCAAGATGCCCGATTTCACGTACGGTATTGAACCGGTCACGGCAGACCCGCGACACGCCGTAACGGGTGACCGGGCACAATCGCCGGGTGTCCGAACTCTCCACCGCCTTCGTCCGGCTGCACGCCCGACTCGCACCCGTCGCCTTCGTGCCCGAGGTGCGACTGCACCAAGCGGACGAGCCGATCGGGCTGTGGGAGCTGACCGAGGGCGAGTTCCGCAGCGACCAACCCCCACCGTTCTGGGCGTTTGCCTGGGCCGGCGGGCAGGGCCTCGCCCGGTACGTCACCGACCATCCGCAGTTGGTCGCCGGCCGCCGGGTGCTGGACCTGGCCGCCGGCTCCGGGCTGGTGGCCATCGCCGCCGCCCGGGCCGGTGCCGCCGCCGTGCGCGCGGTGGAGATCGACAAGCTGGCCGTCGCGGCCGTCGCGCTCAATGCCGAAGCCAATGGCGTACGCGTCGACGCCGAACTCGCCGACGTCCTCGACGACGACGCGGGCGGCGCCGAGGTGGTTCTCGCCGGAGACGTGTTCTACAGCGAGGTGATGACCAACCGGGTGCTGCGGTTCCTCCTGCGTGCCGCGCGCGGCGGGGCGCAGGTGCTGGTCGGCGATCCCGGGCGCGCCTTCCTGCCCCGAGAACGCTTCGACGAACTCGCCAGCTACGACGTCCCGGTCAGCGAGGCGCTGGAGAGCGTACGCGTGAAGCGCACCACCGTCTGGCAGCTGCGCACGGGCAGTGCGAAACCGGCCGACTAGCGTGGCGCGCGTGCTCTTCCGCAGCTGGGAGCGGGCCCCGACGACCACCGACGCGACCGGGGCCGGTAGCGGCGTGGTGGCCGGCGCACGCCCCGGGGCCGATGGTGGCGGGCAGCGGTGGCCGGACGTCGCCCGGGTCACCGACCACGTGGGCGTGGCCCACCTGCTGGTGACCCGGCACGCGCTGGTCCGCGAGGTGCTCACCGACCCGATAAGGTACCGGCCGGACAACGCCCTGGACGCGGTCACGCCGATGCCGGTGGCCGCGCTGCGCACCCTCGCCGCGCACCGGTTCCGGCTGCCCCCGACGCTCGCCAACAACAGCGGCGTCAGCCACCCGGAGATCCGCGCTCTTGTCGCCGAGGCGCTGCACCCGACCCGGGTGGCCGCCCAGCGGGACTGGCTGGCCGCACTGGTCCGCCGCCGGGTGGCCGCGCTGGACGCCACCCTGGACACCGGCGTACCGGTGGACCTGCACGCCGGACTCGCCGCCGACCTGCCGCTGCTGGTGCTGGCCCGGCTGGTGGAGCTGCCCGACGCCCCGGTGGCGGCGGTGAAGGACTTCGCCCGCGCCGCGTTGGAGCTGTTCTGGGCACCGCTGGACGCCGACCGGCAGCAGACCCTCGCCACCGAGGTGGGTCGTTTCCATCTGGTGCTGCGCGAGTTCGCCGCCACCGGCGGTGGCCTGGCCGGGCGGCTGCGGGCCGCCGGGCACCCGCCCGACGTGGTCGTCGGCGCACTGTTCTTCCTGCTGGTCGCCGGCCAGGAGACCACCTCGCAGTTCCTCACCCTGCTGCTGCACCGGCTCACCGGCGAGCCGGCGGTGCTCGCCGGGCTGCGCGACGGCTCGGTCGCGGTCGCCGACGTGGTCGAGGAGGGGCTGCGGCTGGAGCCGCCGATCGTCACCTGGCGCCGGGTCGCCGCCGTGGACACCACGCTGGGCGGGACGGCGGTGCCGGCGGGCACCAGCATCGTGTTGTGGCTGGCCCGGGCCGGGCGGGACCCGGCGATCGTCCCAGCCCCCGACGAGTTCCGGCCGGGGCAACCCGGTTCTCGCCGGCACCTGGCCTTCGGGGCGGGCCCGCACCGCTGCGTCGGCGACCAGCTCGCCCGGATGGAGGCCGCCACGGTGGTCGCCGAGACCGCCGAACTACTGGCCGGGGTGCGCGTGGCTCGGGCCCCCTGGTGCCCGGACAACCTGACCTTCCGGATGCCCGACACCTTCCTCGTGCACCGCTGACCGGACCAGGCCAGCAGCACATTCGTGAACAGGCGCGATTTCACCGTGAAATTTTGATTTCACCGTGAAATCACCGTCCTGACGACAATCGCTTCCGCCCGTCAAAGACGAGGCGCTAGTCGAGCGACTCGACCAGCCCCGCCTCGTACGCGAGGATGGCCGCCTGCACCCGGTTACGCACCTCCAGCCGGGTGAAGATGCTGGTCAGGTAGGTCTTCACGGTGCCCTCCACCAGGTGCAGCCGGCGGGCGATCTCGGCGTTCGACAATCCGGCCCCGACCAGCGCCAGCACTTCCCGCTCCCGGCCGGTCAGCCCGGCCAGGCGGTCCCGGGCCAACGGCCGGCGGGCGACCCGGTCACCACCCAGCTCGATGACCCGACGGGCCACCGTCGGGGAGAGGTACGCCCCGCCGCCGGCCACCGCGTGCACCCCGGCGATCAACTCCCGTGGATCGCCGGACTTGAGCAGGAAGCCGCTGGCCCCGTGTCCCAGCGCCCGAGCCACATGGTCGTCCTCACCGAACGTGGTCAGCATGACGGTGGCGGTCTGCGGCACCAGCCGGCGGATCTCGGCGGCGGCGGCGAGCCCGTCCAGCTTCGGCATCCGGATGTCCAACAGGGCCAGCCGGGGACGGTGGGCGCGGGCCAGCTCCACCGCCGTCCGGCCGTCGCCGGCCTCGGCGACCACCTCGATGCCCGGGTCGGTGGCGAGGATCGCCCGGACCCCGGCCCGGATCATCGCCTCGTCGTCGGCGAGCAGCACCCGGACCGGCTCCGCTGAGATGCCTGTCATTCGTTGATCCGCTCCTTGCTGGTCAACCGCCCGTCGGCGAAGCACAACCGCCAGGTCGGCTGGGCCAACGGAAAGGTGGCCCCGTCCGTGTAGTACTCGCAGCCCGGCGGCGCCCCGGCGGGCCGGTCGACCTGTCGGGGCGGCAGGCCGACCAGGTCTGCCCGGGCCACCCCGACCGGCAGCTGCTCGAAGGTGTCGCGGTCCAGCACCGCGCCGATGGTGGCGACCGGGTAGTAGATCAGTGCCAGCGCCAGCGCGAGACCGGCCGGCGTGCCGAACGCCACCAGCAGGCTGCGCCGCACCTGCCGCCGCGCCTCGCCCAGCAGCCGTTCCGCCAGCGGGGCGAGGGGCGGCGGATCGACCGAAGCCTCACGACCGACAGCGGCCACCTGGCCGACAGCAGCCGAGAGACCGGCGAGAGCCGGGCGGTCGGCGACGGTCGGGGCACCGGTGCGCGCCGGGTCGCCGGTGACGGCCGAGTCGCCGACGGGTAGCCGGGCCTGGACCGCGAAGCCGCCGTCGGGCCGTACCCCGGTGTGCAGCGAACCACCGGCGAGCCGGACCCGTTCGGCCAGAGCGAGCAGGCCGGAGCCGGTGGCGGGTGGTCCGGGCAGCGGACCGGCCGGCGGTGCCTCGTTCATCGCCCCGATCTCCACCCCGTCCGCCCGCTGGCGCAGGCTGACGGTCACCTCGGCGCCGGGGGCGTACCGGGCGGCGTTCGTCAACGCCTCGCGGACCAGCCCGTACGCGGCGTGCGCGGTCAGCTCCGGCAGCACCGGCAGCACCTCTGGCAGGTCCAGCCGCACCGCCATGCCGGCCTCCCGGGCACCGTCGACCAGGTCGGCGATGCTGTCCCCGGCGGGACGGACGGTGACCGGGTCGGTCTCCTCGCGGAGCACCCCGATGATGCCGTGCAGTTGCGCGGTGGCCGCCGCGACGCTGGCCCGCAGTTCCCCGGCGGCGGCGCGGTGCCGGGGATCGAGGTCGGCGGCGAGTTCCAACGCGGCGGCGCGCAACGCGACAAGGCTCAACGCGTGTCCGAGCGAGTCGTGCATCTCCTGCGCGATGCGGGCCCGTTCACGCAGCCGGATCCGTTCCGCCGCGCCCTGCCGCTCGTGCTGCCGCGCCTGCTCGTAGCGGTGGCCGGCAGCGGCCAGGGCTACCTGTTGCCGCCGGTACCTGCCGACCAGCCAGGGGAACACCCCGGCGAAGAGAAGCACCGTGACGAGCAGGAACCAGTTGGCCATGCCGGTGTCGAGCAGCCCGAGGTGGAGCACGGTGCCACTGGTCGCGATCACCGCGAAGGCCACCGCCACCGGCGTGGTGCTGCTGCTGCGCCGCCCGGTCAGATAGCTGAACACCGGGATGGTGAAGACGAAGTTGGCGTCGATAAAGGTACCGAGCACCACCAGGAGCACGGCGGCCAGCGGCAGCCGTCGGCTGACCGCGGCCGCGGCACCGGCCCCGCCCAGGGCGACGAGCAGCGACACCATCCCGTCGAAGGAGTACGGCGGCGTGGCGCCGGCATATCCGAACGGTGCGGCCACCACCGCCCAGAGCAGCAGGTCACGCCATCTCTCGGAACTCCCGCCCGGATTCGGGTGGCTCCACCACCGGCTTCGCACGGCGGTCACGCTACCGACCCCTGGTCGGGGTCGACACTGACGAAAGTCAGCTGATCTCGTCGGCCCAGGCGCGCCAGTCGTCGAGCACGCCGTACAGCGCCGGGGTCAGCCAGCCCGGTGCCGAACGGCGGAACACCCCCGGATCCATCGCCCCGGCACCGGCCGGCAGCGCGCCGAGCAGGTTCGGCAGCAGGTCACCGAGGTTGGCCCAGTGCACCAGTTCCGGGGTGGCCGGCCAGGCGCCGATCACCACACCGGCCGGCACGGCCCGCCGGTCCAGGGCCTCCAGGGTGAGTGCGGTGTGGTTGAGGGTGCCGAGCCCGGCGCGGGCCACCACCACCGCCGGCGCGCCGAGCGACACCGCCAGGTCGGCCACCGTCCAGGGCTCGCCCGAGGGACGCAGACCCATCGGTACGAGCAGTCCACCGGCCCCCTCGACGAGCACCAGGTCGTGCTTGTCGGCTTCCTCCCGGACCGCGTCGACGGCGCTGTACAGCTCCAGCGGCGGCATCCCGGCCACCCGCGCGGCGGCCAGCGGCGCCAGCGGGTCGGGGAAGCTGGCCAGCGTACGGCCGGTCATCGGGGCGGCCAGCCGGGTGACCGCCTCCACGTCGCCGGGCACCCCGGCGGTGGTGCCGGTCTGGCCGGGTTTGACGACCGCGACCCGCAGCCCCGCCGCCTGCGCCGCAGCGGTGATCGCCGCGGTCACCACCGTCTTGCCGACCTCGGTGTCGGTCCCGGTGACCAGCACCGGCCCCCGCCACTGATCCGTCATGGCGCGCATTCCACGATGACCTCCAGGGCATCTGCGAAGTCCGCCCGCGCCACCCCCGCGCCGATGGTGAGGCGCAACCGGGACCGGCTGTCCGGGGTGGAGGGCGGGCGGAAACAGCCGACCGCCACTGCCCGGTCGAGGCAGGCGGCGGCCCAGGCGGTGGCCGCCTCGGGTCCTGGTGCGGTCACCGAGACGACGGCGGCGTCGGGGGTGCTGACGTCGAGCCCGGCGGCCCGCAGCCGGCGCGCCGCGAGGTGGGCCCGCTCGACAAGTTCGGCGCGCAGCTCGTCACCGGCCCGGGCCAGGTCGACGGCGGCGCGCACCCCGGCCGCCACGGCGGGCGGCAGGGCGGTGTCGTAGATGAAGGTCCGGGCGGTCTCCACCAGGTGTCGGACGTACTCGGCCGGGCCGGCCACCACACCGCCCGCGCCGCCGAGCGCCTTGGAGAGGGTGGCGGTGACCACCACGTCCGGTGCACCGGCCAATCCGGCGGCGGCCACCGCGCCGGCTCCGGCCGGGCCGGTCACGCCGAGCGCGTGCGCGTCGTCGACGAGCAGCAACGCCCCGTGTTCGCGGGCGACGGCGTGCAGCCGGGCCAGCGGGGCCAGGTCACCGTCGACGGAGAAGATCGATTCGGTGACCACCACCGCCGGGCGGCCGGGCGCGCCGGCCAGGGCCGCGGCGACCGCGTCGACGTCGGCGTGCGGGGTGACATGCGTCTCGGCGCCGGCCAGGCGGCAGCCGTCGATGAGTGAGGCGTGGTTGTGCGCGTCGGAGACCAGCAGCGTGCGGGGTCGCACCAGGGCCCGGATCGCGGCGAGGTTGGCCAGGTAGCCGGAGGAGAAGACGAGGGCCCGGTCCGTGCCGAGCCAGCCGGCGAGCGTCTCCTCCAGCGCGTGGTGGGCGTACGTGGAGCCGCGCACCAGCCGCGACCCGGTCGCCCCCAGCCCGTACTCGGTGAGGGCTCTGCTGGCGGCGGCGACCACCTCGGGATGCGTGGCCAGGCCCAGGTAGTCGTTGCCGGCCAGGTCGACCACGGCGTCGTCGGCGCCGCGCGGGCGCAGCCGGCGGGTCAGTCCCGCCTTCGCCCGCAGCTCGGCACGGCGGTCCAGCGCCGCCAGCCAGTCCGCCACCGTCGCCTCCTGCCCTCGACCCGCTACCGCGGGGCGAAGTTACCACCCGCCGGCCGGCGGGCGGCGGCTCCACTCCGACGGCGGATCGACCCGGTACCTGCCGGTCCGGCGGCCTTGTAGGGTACGAGCCATGCCAGAGATCCTCGACCAGGCCCGCACCCGGGTGCTGGAGAACGGCGTCGGCCTCGACGAGGCCGGTGTCCTCGCCGTGCTGAACCTGCCCGACGAGCACCTACCGGCCGCGCTGCAACTCGCCCACGAGGTACGGATGCGCTGGTGCGGCCCGGAGGTCGAGGTCGAGGGCATCGTCTCGCTGAAGACCGGCGGCTGCCCGGAGGACTGCCACTTCTGCTCCCAGTCGGGCCTGTTCGCCTCGCCGGTGCGCTCGGTCTGGCTGGACATTCCCTCGCTGGTCGAGGCGGCGAAGCAGACCGCCGCCACCGGGGCGACCGAGTTCTGCATCGTGGCCGCCGTGCGCGGCCCGGACGCCCGGCTGATGACGCAGCTGCGCGAGGGCGTGGCGGCGATCAAGGCCGAGGTCGACATCCAGGTCGCCGCCTCGCTGGGCATGCTCACCCAGGAGCAGGTCGACGAGCTGGTCGAGATGGGCGTGCATCGCTACAACCACAACCTGGAGACCTGCCGGTCGTACTTCCCGAACGTGGTCACCACACACACCTGGGAGGAGCGCTGGGAGACGCTGCGGATGGTCCGGGAGTCCGGCATGGAGGTCTGCTGCGGCGGCATCCTCGGGCTGGGCGAGACGGTGGAGCAGCGGGCCGAGTTCGCGGCGCAGCTCGCCGAGTTGGACCCGCACGAGGTGCCGCTGAACTTCCTCAACCCCCGGCCGGGCACTCCGCTCGGCGACCGTCCGGTGGTCGAGGGCAAGGACGCGTTGCGGGCCATCGCCGCGTTCCGGCTGGCCATGCCGCGCACCATCCTGCGGTACGCGGGTGGCCGGGAACTCACCCTGGGTGACCTGGGCACCCGCGACGGGTTGCTCGGCGGCATCAACGCGGTGATCGTCGGCAACTACCTGACCACCCTCGGCCGGCCGGCGACCGACGACCTGAAGCTGCTGGACGACCTGAAGATGCCGGTCAAGGCGCTCTCGGCGACGCTGTGACGCGCCATGGGTGACGCCTTGAGGCCGACGGCTGCCGCCACCGCCGGTGCGGGCGGGCCGTGGTGCGACAGGTGCGGCGAGGCCACCGGGAGCGGAGCGCACCAGGGGTGCGCGGCGGCTCGGGCGTTGGAGCCGCCCCGGTACTGCGCGCACTGCCGGCGGCGGATGAAGGTGCAGGTGCTGCCGGTCGGCTGGTCGGCGACCTGCGTCGAGCACGGCCAGGCGCGAGGCTGACATGCTGCTGCGCGGAGCGGCGGTGACGCTGCGCCCGGCGGGCGCCGCCGACGTGCCGGCTCTCGCCGCCATCCGCGCCGAACCGGAGGTACGCCGCTGGTGGCGTGGCGACGACGACCTCGCCGCCACTGTCGCCGCCGATCTCGCCGACGAGAACCTGACCGTGTACGCCATCGAGCACGGCGGGCGGGTGGTCGGCGCGATCCAGTGGTACGCCGAGGAGGACCCGGATTACCGGCACGCCAGCCTGGACGTATTCCTCGACCCGTCGGTACGCGGTGCCGGGCTCGGCGGCGACGCCATCCGCACCCTGCTCCGGCACCTGATCGACGCCCACGGGCACCACCGGTTCACCATCGACCCGGCGGCGGCGAACACCGCCGCGATCCGGGCGTACGCGAAGGTGGGCTTCCGGCCGGTAGGCGTGTTGCGTCGCTACGAGCGCGGCGACGACGGCCGCTGGCACGACGGCCTGCTGATGGATCTGCTCGCCGACGACCTGCCCGGCTAACCGCCCCGGGTCCAGCTGACCGTCCGGCCAATCCACCCGTTCGTGCGGGGCAGCGACGGCGTTCCCGGGCGTCACCAACGGCGGACTGCCCGCCAGTCTCCGGTGACGGCGCAATGACGCGACCTTTGGCAGGGTCGCGGCACGCGCCGTCGAAGGGGAACTACATGATCAGGACGATGGTCCGGCTGCGTGCCCGTCCCGGCTGCGAACCAGCTGTGGCCTCCGCCTGGCACGCGGCCCACGCGGCGATCGGCGAGCTACCCGAAAACCTGCTGCGGGACCTTTTCGTCGACGCCACCGACCCGCGCTCCTGTTTCGTCGTCACCGAGTGGACCGACGAGGCCGCCCTGCGCGACTACGAGCAGGGGCCGATCGCCGCGCGGTTCGCCGAGGCCGTCCGACCGCTGTGCGAACCGCCCGCCGCCGGCGACCGCCGGGTGATGCGCGACGTGCCCGACGGCGGCTCGACCGTCTTGGTGGACGTCGAGCTGACCGTGCCGGCGGCCCGGCGTGCCGAGTTCGACCGCGGCTATCCGCAGGTGCTGGACCGGATGGCCAGCGTGCCCGGCTACCTGCGGGAGGACCTGCTGCACGAGCCGGGCTCGGACACTTTCCACATCTTCGCCGAGTGGACCGGTGCCGCCGAGTTCCACAGGTGGATCGCCAACCCCGCACACGCGCGAGAGGAGGCCGGACCGATCGCTGAGTTCCTGCTCCGGATCCGCCGCCGCCTGTTCCACGGCGTGGCGGCTTCCGCCGATGTGGCCGGCGCCGACCGCGGCCGCACACCGAGTAAGGAGAGCGACGTGCACACGACAACGGACGTACTCATCGTCGGGGCGGGTCCCACCGGGCTGACCGCCGCCATCGAGCTGGCCCGGCGCGGCGTCGACTGCCGGCTGGTGGAGCAGCGGGCCACCCCGCCCGCGCACGCCGACAAGGCGATCGGGGTGCACTGCCGCACCATGGAACTCTGGGAGGAGCAGGGCGTCGTGCGCGAGGCGATGGACGCCGGGACCTGGCTGACCGGCAACATGGTGTTCGTCAACGGCCACGAGACGCACCGGATGAGCTGGGAGCTGCCCGAACTGCCGTACGCGCACCTCGGGCTGCCCCAGTACGAAACCGAGCGGATCCTCACCGAACGCCTCGCCACCCTCGGCGTACGCCCCCGCCGGGGCACCGCGTTGACCGCCTTCACCCAGGACGACGACGGCGTCACCGCCACCCTCGACACCCCCGGCGGCGAGGAGACGGTACGCGCGAAGTACCTGCTCGGCTGCGACGGCGCGCACAGCGCCGTCCGCGAGCTGCTCGGGCTCACCTTCGCCGGCGGGCTGGGCCGGTTCCCGCAGCTGTTCATGCTCGCCGACGTCGACGTGGACTGGGACATGCCCGACGGGCACCTGCTGCGGTTCATGCACGAGACCGACGGCCGGATGGACGGCATGCTGATCTGCGTGCCGCTGCGCGGCGAGTCCCGCTACCGGATCGCCACCCTGGCGCCGCCGAGGTTCTTCGCCCAGACCGGTGGCCAGGACGCCCCTCCCGGCTTCAGCGAGGAACTGGGCGAGCCGACCCTCGCCGACGTGCAGGCCGCCATCGACCGGCTGGCTCCGCCCGGCACCCGGGCGTCGAACCTGCGCTGGTCGTCGGTGTTCCGGATCAGCCACGGCATCGTCGACCGCTACCGCCACGGCCGGGTCTTCGTGGCCGGCGACGCGGCCCACCTGCACCCGCCGGCCGGCGGGCAGGGCATGAACACCGGCATCCAGGACGCCTGGAACCTCGCCTGGAAGGTGGCTCTGGCGGTGCGCGGGAAGGCCGCGTCGGGGCTGCTGGACAGCTATGAGGCCGAACGGCGCCCAGAGGGCGAGGAGATCGTCGGCCGGGCGGTGCGGATGGCGTTCACCGACGAGCTGGACCGCGAGGACCTGAAGCGGCAGTTCCTTCAGGAGATGTCGATGCTGCTCAGCTACGCCAACAGCCCACTGGTCGGTGAGACCGTCACCGACCCCGACGCCCTGCGGGCCGGCCCACGCCCGGGCGAGCAGGCACCGGACGTCGGTGGCTTGCACCGCCGCGGCGTCGGTCACCCGCTGCGGCTGCGCGACCTCACCCGCGGCACCCGGCACACCCTCCTGCTGTACGCGGACGGCACGGCCGACGAGGCGGCGGTCGCCGCAGTGGAGAAGATCTACGCCGACCTGCGGGCCCTGGCGGCCGGGGAACTCGACGCGTACCTGCTGCTCGACCCGGAGGCCCCGCAGCCACGACTGCTCGCCCCGCCGGTGCTGCGCGACACCGCCGGGGAGTTCCGCGCCCGGTACGGCGTCACCAGCACCGCCCTGTACCTGATCCGCCCGGACGGACACGTGAGCTTCCGCAGCCAGCCGATCGACGCCGACGGGCTGCGCAAGAACCTGCACCTGGTCTTCGGGGGTGCGAAGTGAGCACCGTGCGGACGGTGCTGGCGATGCGGACCCGGCCGGGGTGTGCGGAACGGTTCGAGGCCGAGTGGCTCGCGGCGGCGGAGAAGATCGGTGCGCTGGACGGCTGCCTGCGCCAGGACCTGGTCCGTGACGCCGACGACCCGCGCAGCTACCTGATCATCAGCGATTGGTCCGACCGTGATCGGCTGGAGGCCTTCGGCCGCAGCGCCCAGCGCGACGAGCTGCTGCGGGTGATCCGTGACCTGCGCGAGTCCGCGCAACGCCACACCTACCAGGTGCTGCACAGCATGCGCGGCGGGCCGCAGGAGGACCGATGACCGAGTGCCCGATCCCCGCGTCCGAGCTCTACACCGACGAGTTCGCCGCCGACCCGTACCCGACATTCGCCCGGCTGCGCGCCGAGCAGCCGGTCTGCCCGGTCAGTTCGCCGCGGTTCGACTCGTACCTGATCAGCCGCTTCGACGACGCCCGCACCGCGCTCACCGACCCCCGGCTGTCCAAGGACCTGTACGGCCCGCAGGAGCACTACCTGCGCATCTTCGGCCCGAACTCGGCGGGCCTGAACAAGAACATGCTCAACGCCGACCCGCCGGAGCACACGCGGCTGCGGCGGCTGGTGTCGCAGGCGTTCGCGCCGCGCCGGATCGAGGCGATGCAACCCCGGGTGACGCAGATCGTGAACGACCTGCTCGACAAGATCGTGCCGCACGGCGAGGCCGAGCTGATGCGTGACTTCGCGATCCCGCTGCCGATGCTGGTGATCTCGGAACTGCTTGGGATACCGGCGACCGACCACGACCGGGTGCTCGGTTGGACCCAGGTGATCCGGACCTCCGGGTCGTCGCGTCGCAGCCCGGAGCAGGAACGGGCGGCCGTGCAGGAGGCCCAGGCGCAGCTGCACCGGTACCTCACCGAACTGGTGCAGGCGAAGCGGGCCCAGCCCGCCGACGACTTGATCAGCGCGCTGATCTCCGCCTGCGACCAGCAGGGGACGCTCTCCGAACCGGAACTGGTCACCACCACCTTCCTGTTGCTGTTCGCCGGCCACCAGACCACTGCCGACTTCATCGGCAACGCGGTGGTGGCGCTGCTGACCCACCCCGACCAGCTCGACCTGCTGCTGCGACAGCCGGCGCTTCTGCCCTCGGCCATCGAGGAACTGCTGCGCTTCGACGGCCCGCTGCCGGTGGCCAGCCCGCGCATCGCCACCGAGGACGTCGAGTACCAGGGGGTCCGCATCCCGCGCGGATCGATCGTCGGCGTGGTGCTCAACGCGGCCAACCATGACCCGGAACACTTCACCGCCCCGGACCGGCTGGACCTGCGCCAGGACCGCGGCCCGCACCTCGGGTTCGGCTACGGCGTCCACTACTGCCTGGGCGTCTCCCTGGCCCGGCTGGAGGCGCGGATCGGCATCGGGACGTTGCTGCGCCGCCTGCCGGAGCTGCGGCTCGGGGTGCCGGTCGACGAGCTGCGCCGGCTGCCGGCCGCGTCGCCGTTCCGGGGGCTGCTGGAACTGCCCGTTCGGTTCGCCGCGTGACGGTGTCCCCGCGTCCACAACCGACCACACTCACCAAGGAGTCCCAGTCATGACCTTCCGCAACGTGATCGTCTGCCGGATGGTGCCCGGCGAAGAGAGCGAACGCGTCGTCGCCGACACCTTCGGCTACTACGACCGGACCACCCGCCCGCAGGACCTCGGCGTCATCGGCCGGACCCTGCTGTCCTTCCACGACCTCTACATCCACGTCATCGAGCGGGTCGCCGACCCCGCGGTGACCGGCCAGACCCGTGGACTGCCCGCCTTTCAGCAGATCGCCGAGGCCATCGCCCCGTACGTGACGCCGTACCCGAGGTACTGGAAGAACCCGTCCGACTCGGTGGCGAAGCAGTTCTATCACTGGGCGCCGGCCGAACCGCCGGCCGGCGGGACGACCGGCCCGAACCGGACCATCATCGTCGCCCGGATCAAGCCCGGTGCCGAACCGGACGTGGCGCGCATCTTCGGCGAGTCCGACGCCGGTGAGCTGCCGGCGCGCCTCGGCGTGACCGGCCGCTGGCTGTACTCGATCGACGACGTGTACCTGCATGTGCTGGAGCAGACCGACGCCTCGTTCGCCGCCGTCCGGGAGAACCACGACACCCCGGCCTTCGCCAAGATCATGGAGGATCTCAGCCCGTACGTCAGCGCGTACAGTCCCGACACCTGGCGCGGCCCGGAGGACGCCGTGGCCAAGGTGTTCTACCGCTGGCGCGCCGAGGACTGAGCCACCCCGGCGCCACACCCACCCCGGCCGAGGCCCGGATCCGCGCGCGTGGAGCTGCCTGCCGGGTGAGCGCGCGGATCCGGCCCCCGCCGTCACTCGATGGTGCAGGTGTTGCCGTTGAGGGTGAAGCTGACGGGCCTCGGGTTGGTGCCGGAGTGGGTGCCGTTGAAGCCGATGCTCACCGAGGCGCCCGGCGCGAGGTTGCCGTTGTAGGAGAGGTTCGTCGCGGTCACCGCCGTGCCGGTCTGCTGGAAGGTGGCGCCCCAGCCCTGACCGACCCGCTGGGCGGAGTTCGGGAAGGTGAAGCCGAGGGTCCAGCCGTTGATCGCCGTGGTGCCGCTGTTGGTGATGGTGATGTTGGCGGTGAAGCCGGTGCCCCAGTCGTTCGTGCTCCACCCGATCCGGCAGGACGACGTCGGCAGCGGTGCCGAGGTGGTCACGGTGACCATCGCCGACGGCGGCGAGGCGTTACCGGCCGCGTCGATGGCGACCACGTAGAAGTAGTTGGTCGACTGCGGACGTAGCCCGGTCACGGTGTAACTGGTGCCGGTGACCGTGCCGAGCAGGACCTCACCCAGCTCCGTACGGTAGATCCGGTAGCCGGTGACGCCCACGTTGTCGGTCGACGGGGTCCAGGTGAGCGTCACCCCGGTCGAGGTGACCGCCGACGCGGTCAACCTGCTTGGCGCGGTCGGTGGGGTGGTGTCTCCCTCGTCGACGGCGGGAGTGGTGACGGTCACCGTGGGTGACGCGACGGAGCTGTTGCCGGCCTTGTCCCGGGCCAGCACGCTGAACACGTACGTCCGGGCGGGGATCAGGTCACTGATGGTCAGCGAGTTGGTGCTGCTGGCGCGGATCATGATCGCGTCGCTGCCGATCATGCGGATGCTCACCTGGTAGCCGTCGATCCCGCTGCCGGTGTCGGTGGACGGCGGCCAGGTCAGGGTCACCGAGCGGGAGGTGAGCCCGGAGGCCACCGGGGTGCCGGGGACGGTCGGCGGGGTGGTGTCCGCCTCGGTCGTCGGCTCCTGCCCCCACACCCGCGTGCCACCGACGTAGAGCGGCACGTTGCGGTTCGGACCGGCGGTCGCCTGGTACGACGGGTCGTTGGCCGGGTTCCAGGTGCCGCCCTCCGGCACCCCGATCTTGAACTGAATCTCCATCCGGTGCTGCGACTGCCCGGCCGGGGCGATGGTGTGTCCGGTGCAGTCGACCTCGACGTACCAGAGGTCGCCGCTGACCTGGCGGGCGGTGGACGGCGCCGGGCAGCCCTGGGTGTAGCCGGGGGTGACCTGCACCGACCCGGCGGCGTCGGTGCGGAAGTAGTAGCGGAACTTCGCGTCGGTCAGCGCCCGTGCCGGGAACGCCGACTTGTTGTAGATGATCGCCTTGAGTCCGGTGGCCCGGGGCTCGTTCTGCATCACCGTGGTCTCCACGGTCAGCTCGTCGATGTCGGGCTTCTCGGGGACCGGGAAGCCGGCGAGCGGGCTGCCGCCGTACTCCTGGGTCAGCCGCGCGAGGGCGGAGGTGAAACCGGCGTTGTAGTCGGTGGCCACCTCGTTCATCACGTAGTCCGACCGGTTGTCGGTGTACGCGTCGTTCGGCGACGACGGCCCGCCGACCAGCGCACCGTAGAGGGTGTGCCGGGTCTCCGTGGGTACGGTCATGTTGTCCCACCAGGAGCCGTGCGCCGTACGGTGGTGCGGGTTCTTGGGCGAGTTGGCGCCGAAGCCGATCACGTAGCTGGAGTTGCGCGGGTTGTCGCCGAGCGCATAGTTGATCTGCCGGACGGCGAAGTCCTTGTAGCGGGCCTTGCGGGTCGCGTCGGTGGTCTTGTCGCTGTACACGAGGGCGGCGAACGCGGTGTTGGCGGCGTAGCGCAGCGCCCCCCAGGAGTCGAGCACGGCCATCCCGCCCGGCGAGTAGCGGACCCGCTCGCCGTTCACCCCGACGGTCCAGAAGTCCAGCCAACGGTTGGCGTCGTCGACATACTTCTGCTTGCCGGTCAGGTTGGCCAGCAGCACGTACGCGCCGAACTGCTTGTTGTCCCAGGCCACCGTCCACTTGTAGGAGCGGGTGGTGCTCTGCGGCTCGGTGCCGAGCCTGTCGTACTCGCTCTCCGCCTTGGTCAGGTACGCGGCGTCGCCGGTGGCCCGGTACAGCCAGATCGCGCCCCACACCAGCTCGTCCTGGTAGCCACTCCAGGAGCGGTAGAAGCTGGTCGCGTCGGTGATGCACTCGTGGTAGCTCTTACGCACCGTGTCGGCGAAGGTGTAGAGCTGCCGAGCGTGGGTGACAAGCTTGTCGGCGTACGCGGCGTCGGTCGGCCGGAACACCATGGACGACGCGGCCATCGCCGCCGCCGTCTCCCCCGCCAGGTCCGCGCCGCCACAGCTCGCATCGATCTTGTACGCGGGCCGCGCCATCGGCATCACCTCGGCCGGGCCCCACCACTTGTGGTCGTCGTCGCCCTTACCCACCTGTCCATAGAGGACATTCGGTGCGGGATGCGCCTTGACGAAGTAGTCGTTGACGAAGCGCAGATTGTTCAGCAGGTGGGTGAGCTGGCCGGAGGCGGCGTAGCCGGAGCGGTACTCCACCGCACCCCAGGCGAGCATGGTGGCGCTGAACGCCATCGGGAAGCCGAACTTGACGTGGTCACCGGCGTCGTACCACCCTCCGGTGAGGTCCACCCCGACGTCCGCGCCGTCGCGCAGCGCCGAGTCGGCGCGCCACGAGACCCGGTTCCACTCCGGCAGCTTTCCGGACTGCTGTGCCTCATAGAAGAGCAGCGACTTCTGCAACGCTTCCGCGTAATTGAAGGTGGGTGCCGCATCCGCCGCAGCAGATCCGTGCTGCGGCGCGCCCGATCCCGCGGTCGGCGCGTCCGATCCGGCCGACGGCGCGCCCGATCCGGCCGTCGGCGCGTCCGATCCCGCGGTCGGCGCGCCCGATCCGGCCGTCGGCGCGCCCGATCCGGCCGTCGGCGCGTCCGATCCCGCGGTCGGCGCGCCCGATCCGGCCGTCGGCGCGGCGGTGGAGGCGGTCGCGGGGACGCCGACCGCGAGCGCGAGCCCGGTCAGCAGCGCCGTCGCGGTGGTCAACAGTGTTCGGGGTCGTGCCGCTCCGGCGCGGCGGGGCCATCTGATGTGCATTCGACTGTGCTCCTGTCGATGCGAGGCAGGCAGCACGGGCCGGGCCCGTGGCGACGGGCAGGCGGCGGGTCGGACAGCTGCCGGCGGTGGTGGCGAGGGGGGTGTGTTCCATCGGGACCGGGAGCGCTCCCATGGATACCTGACAATGTAATCCGCCCCGCCACCCGTTGGGAAGCTTCCCAACCC
>NZ_POTX01000125.1 GCF_003236305.1 Micromonospora endophytica
CCCACCCACCCGTGTTGACCATGAGGTTGGCGGCAGTGGTTGATCTCTGAACCGCCGCCAACCTCATGATCAACCGAGAAGGTGTCGGGGGCGGGTGGCAGGATGCGTCGATGCGTTATCGATCGATGCTTCTCGTGGCGGCGGGTGCGCTGGGTGTTGCGCACGTGGTGGGGGTGCTCACGGATGCGCCGATCCTGCGCCAGGCCGAGGTGTTCGCGCTGGCCCTGCTCCTGGCGTACGCGCTGTTCGCCGGACTGCCGTCGCCACGCTGGGCGGTGCCGGCCGGGCTCGCCGTGCTGATCTTTGACGCGGTCCGGACCATGCCTTCCGGCCGCGTCGACTATGGCTGGCAGGTGTTCCGGTACGAGCCGCTCGAGCTGAGCGGGCGACTGCGTGATGGCCTCGAACTGACCTGGGCGGCCCTGGTCGTCGTCCTGGTGCTGGCCCTGGTGGCGAGGCGGCACGCTGGCCGTCCGAGCCGGTGGGCCCTGGTCGGCGCGGTGCTGACTGGCGGGTTGGTACTCGGCTATCTGGCGGTCCGGGTGGCGCACGGTCTCCGCAAGGCTCGGCCGGCCTGGGCCGGTGACGGCGGGCGGTCCGACAGCATCGAGTTCGTCACCGCGGCCCTGACACCGCCGCTAGTGCTCGCGTTGGGCGCGATCGCCCTGGCCACGATGCTGGTCGGGCAGGGACGCCGGCTCGCGGCCTGCGGTGCGGGGCTGCTGGCGTTGGCCGCCATGTTCCACCTTGACACGGCCATGGCCCTCGGCCCGCAGCGGCTGTCGGCGTACCCGGTGGATCCGGGTGTGGTGTTCACGCAGGTCTTCACCTTCACGCCGACCCTGGCCACGGCCCCGGCCCTGACGAGTGCCGCAGAGTTGGCCGGGTGCCTGCTGCTCGTGGTCGGTCTCTGCGGTGGCCGCCCGGAGCGGACCGGATCGGCGGGTGGGGAACCGGCACCGGTCGACGGGTAGTGGCAGCGGGCCGAGCAAGACGGGAGCCCGCCCCCGGAGATCCGGGGACGGGCTCCCTGCGTGCGGTACGGGTGGTGTCAGTTCACCGCGCCGATGGAAACGGTGCCGCGACCGACGACAGCGCCCTCGGAGGTCACCACGGCCAGCTCACCGGAGAGCGTGCGGCCCGCCGGCGGGGCGGACTGGGCGGTCACCGTACCCGAGAGGGTGCCGGCGGCCCCGTGCGCCAGGGTGACCGTGCCGCTGGACGCCGCGAGCGTGCCCAGGGCCGGAGACGAGTACGAGTCCCGGTAGTCGTACTCGGTGCTGCCACCGGCGCCGTCCACCGCGTACGCGTCCACTACGACCCGGTAGGTGCCCGCGACCGGGTTGGTCAGGGTCACCGCCTCCTCCGAGTCACCGTCGGCCTGCTGCCCCACGAGGGTGTTGCCCCGGTAGATGAACAGGTCGAGGTCGGCGCTGGCGTTCGACGGGTTGCCGATGCGGGCGGTGAAGGTGGTCGCCCCCGCCGGCACCTCGACGGTGAACTCCTGCTGAGCCAGCTCGACGATGCGCGGCCGCTCGGCGTGCACGCTGGAGAGCGGGCCGCCGCGCCCGGTCACCGAGACCGGGCCGAAGGTGTTCTTCAACGACCAGGTCACCGGGGTCGCGACGCCAGCGGTGACCGCCGGCAGCTCGACCACGGCCGGATCGACCGCGACGCCCTGCACCCGTGCCTGGAACTGGTACGGGTTGTTCAGCGCCGGCGAGGTCCGCCGGGACTCCACCTCGATCTCCCAGACACCCGGGAGCGGGTTGGCGTAGTCACGTTCGAACGAGTCGCAGACGACAGTGCTGGCGAAGTTCGTGAAGCAGGCCAGGCTGGAGGTGCTCTCCACCGGGACGCCCCACGGGTTGATGGCGATGAAGCGGGTCTGCGACCCGGTCGCGATGCCGGAGAGGTTCACCTGGAGCGCACCCGCACCCGGCGGGACCGTCACGAAGTACGACGTGGTGCTGTTGCGGTCCACCGAACCCCGCGCCGAGTACGCGAAGTCGGGCTTGCTGACGTCGTTCGAGGCCACCACCACGGCGGAGAACTCGAAGTCGATCGTGTTGGTGGCCGGGTCGTCGACGGTCACGATGGTGCTGTGCGCGCCCGCGGTCTTGGGCTTGGCGGTGACCGTGATGGTGACCGCCTTGTTCAGCGGCAGGGTGACGTTCTTCGGCGCCGAGAAGGTGCCGTTGTTGCCGCGCAGGCCGACGTTGTGCTTGATGTTGCGGCTCGGGCCGCTGGTCCGGGTCAGCGTGACCTGGTACGACTTCGACTGGTTGACCTTGTGGCCACCCTCGGCGGAGCCGCAGCGGTTGTAGACGCCGGTGCCGCGGTGCGGCGTCACCAGCTGGTCGGAGAGCGCCGTGCAGACCGGGGCGTCGGAGACGTAGTCGTTGGGCTCCACGCTCTTGCGCAGCAGCTTCCACGCACCGGGCACGTCGAACATGCCGTAGCCCTGGCCGTACGTCGGGGTGTCGGCGATCGGCTTGGCCGAGCTGAAGATGGCCCGGCGCAGCGCGGCCGGCGTCACCCCCTGGTGCGTCGCCTTGGCGGCCGACAGCAGCAGCGCGGCGCCACCGGCGGCCTGCGGAGAGGCCATCGAGGTGCCGTTGAACATGCCGTAACCCGGCGGGAGGGCGTAGCCGGCCTCGGCGACCGGGCTGCCGGCCTGCCAGACCGGGGTGGTGGAGATGGCCGAGCCCGGCGCGGCGATGTTCGGCTTGGCGCCACCGTCCTCACGCGGGCCGCGCGAGGAGAAGTTGAACAGCGCGTTCTTCTTGTTGACCACCGAACCGTAGTTCGCCAGCCAGGTGTCCTTGCTGACGCTGGCGGCGACGCTCACCACGTTGCTGGCGGCCGACGGGTCACCGATGGTGTTCACCCCGGGGCCGGAGTTGCCGGCCGAGATGAACATCTGCACCCCGTAGGTGGTGATCAGGTTGTTGTAGAGGGTGGCGCGGGCGTTGTTGCCGTCGTTGAGCGCCGGCAGGCCACCGATCGACATGTTGATCACGTCGACCCCGCGGTTGATCACCAGGTCGGCCATGCCGGTGGTGAGTGCGGCGGCCGTGCAGCCACCGCCCCAGGAGCAGGCCCGGGAGGAGACCAGCTTGGCGCCGGGAGCGGCACCGTTGAGCGCGCTGTTGCCCAGCATGCCGTTGGCGGCGGTGATGCCAGCGACGTGCGTGCCGTGGGCGCTCTCGATGATGCCGATGTTCACGTAGTCGACGAGGCCCGGACCGCCGAGCGGGGTGGTGTCGACGTTCTTGCGGTACTCGACCACGAACGACATCCGCTCCGCGGCCGGCGTCGCCGGGTTGTCGATGCCGAAGTAGCCGACGTCGAACTTCTCCTTGTACGGCCGCATCACGGCCTCGTCGGTGAAGTCGCCGTCCTGGTCGGTGTCGACCCAGACGTTGTTGGTCGCCGGGTCGAAGAGGATGCCGAACTGGTCGGTCTTGTCGCCGTCGCGGTTGACGTCACCGGCCGGCTCGCTCCGCTCGGTGACCGACTCGCTGAACAGGTTGAACCGGTAGGTGCCGGCCGGCGCGGTCCAGGTGCGACCCGCCACGGTGAAGCTCGGGCCGGTCACCTGGGTGATCATCGGCCGCCAGGTGGCGTCCTCGAACGGATCCGTGGCGGTGACCCAGTCGACGATCTTCCGCTCGCCGGTCGTGGTCTTCTGCAGCGCCGGGTGCTCCAGGTCCACACCGGAGTCCATGATGCCGATGGTGACGCCGCGCCCGTCCCACTTCGGGTTCTGCTTGACGAACTTGACCGCGCCGATCTCGCCCGTCGGCATGTACGCGTTGTCGGCGGGGGTCCCGGCACCCGGGCCGCTGAGCGTGCTGCCCTGCTTCTCGGCCTTCTTGGCGCCCTGGACCGCTTCCGGCTTCGGGTCGGGCAACTGGATCTGCTCGTCCAGGTCGACCGCGGCGACGCCGGGCAGGGTGGCTGCCTTCAGTGCCTTGCCGGTAGGCACCTTGGCCAGCACGTAACCGATGGTGTCGTAGCGCTCGCTGACTGCGGCGCCGAGGTCCTTGAGGTCGCCTTCGACCTCCTTCGCCTTGCCCTTCTCGGTGGCGACGATCATCGTGACGGTGGGCGCGTTCTTCGCCTCCGCCTCAGCGAGCAGTTTGGCGTCATGCTGACCGAGCGCTTCGGCGGGGGTGACCTGCGCGGGGTCGAGGCCGGCGGGAGCGGCGCTTGCGGTGGCGGCACCGCCCGCCACGGTCACGGCGCCGGCGGCCATGACCGAGGCGAAGAGCGCGGCGGAGGTACGCCGGCTCAGGTTTCGGGGTTTACTCACGTTCTCTTTCCTCCAGAGAACTCAGGCGCCCTCAGAAGCAGGGCACGCGTGAGCGAATCCTTCGCGGTGCCGACCGTCGATGTCACTACCGACCGGTACGTTGTGACCATCTCGTGATACGCATGATTCGCGCTGTCACATAGCCGTCAGTCAGGGCAGCTATTAGGTCGACCGGATTCGATCATCCGGTGTGGAAGGATCGACAAGTTCGGGCGCTTGCGGTTGTCGAGGCGCCAACTCCACCTGACCCGGCGTGGGCAGCTCCTGATCAGACACTCCCAGCTCGGCCAGTTTGCGCGCGCTGACCAGCACCCGCGCCTCCAGCGACCCCACCGCGCGGTTGTACGCGGTCACCGCGGCACCGAGCGAGGAACCGAGTTTCCCGACGTGGTCGCCGAGCGTGGAGAGCCGGGCGTACAACTCCCGGGCCAGCGTGTGCACCGCCACCGCGTTGCGGGCCAACTGTTCCTGCCGCCACGACCAGGCCACCGTACGCAGCATCGCGACCAGGGTGGCCGGGGTGGCCAGCACCACGTTGCGGGCGAAGGCGTGCTCCAGCAACGTCGGGTCGCGCTGCAACGCCACGTCCAGGAACGGGTCGGCCGGCACGAAGAGCACCACGAACTCCGGAGTGGACTCGAACGCCGTCCAGTACGACTTGGCGGCCAACGCGTCCACGTGCGCCCGCAGGTGCTTCGCGTGCAGGTCGAGGTGGGTGTCCCGGCCCCGTTCGTCGCGCGCCTCCATCGCGGTGAGGTACGCGTCGAACGGCGCCTTGGCGTCCACCACCACGGTCCGGCCGCCGTGCAGGCGTACCACCAGGTCGGGGCGTACCGTCTGCTGGTCGGTGGCGGCGGTGACCTGCTCGTTGAAGTCGCAGTGCTCCAGCATGCCGGCGGCCTCGACGATCCGGCGCAGCTGGTGCTCACCCCAGCGGCCGCGTACCTGGGGCGCGCGCAACGCCGCCACCAGCTGCTTGGTCTCGGTACGCAGCTCGCCGGAGACGGCGCTCATTCCGCGTACCTGCTCGCGTAGTTCGGCGTACGCGTCGACCCGGTCGCGTTCCAACTCGGCCACCCGCTGCTCGTAGCGGCGCAACGTCTCGTGCAGCGGTGCGACCGCACGGGCCACCGCCTCCTGCGACTGGGCCGTCGCCTCGTAGCTCAACGCCCGCATCGACTGCTCAAGCCGTCCCTCGCCCTCGCGATTGGCGCGCAGGGTGGCGTCCAGCCGGGCGATCTCGGTCGCCGCCCGGGCCCGACCGGCGAACCAGCCCACCGCGCCACCGGCACCGAGGCAGACGACGACCACCACCACTGTCGTGAACTCCACGTCACGAGCTTGCCAAACAACCGCGACCGGCGCCGCCCACGGCACCCCGCGCCGCGCTGTCCGCCGGCGGCCCGCTCGGCCGAGCAGGTGGGTTCGTGGCATCGGGTGGGTACGTTGGGATCGTGGAACTTCTGCTGGTCGTACTCCTTTTGGTGGTCCTCGGCGTTGGCGTGGCGCGGTGGCAGCGGCAACGGGCGGCGCGTGAGCTCGCCGACGTGCAGGCCGATGCCCGACGGTGGTACGAGCGGCTCGGCGGACAGGTGATGAACCTCGGCGGCGACGAACCGGCGGTACGCCAGGCCCTTGCCGACGCCGCCGAGCGTTACCATGCCGCCGGTTCGCAGTTGGAACAGGCGCGCAGCGTCACGCAGTACCGGCTCGCCCGGGAGACCGCGATCGAGGGGCTGACCTACATCCGGGCCGCTCGGCTGGCGCTCGGCATCGACCCCGGACCCGACCTACCGCCGCTGGCCGCCGCGAGCGGCGCCGGGCAGCTGACCGTGCCGCGCCAGGTTGACGTGCAGGGCCAGACGTTCAAGGCCGGGCCGCAGCCGGGCCGGGACACGCCGTACTACTACCCGGGCGGGCGAATGCAGGGCCGGCCGGTGCCGGCCGGCTGGTACTCCACCCCGTGGTGGAAGACGGCGCTGGGTGCCGGTGCCGGCGTGATCGGCGGCATGCTGATCGCCGACGCGCTCTTCTCGCCCTCGTTCGGTGATCCGGGTTACGACGCCGGTGCCGCCGCTGGCATGGAGGACTTCGGTGACGCCAGTGGTGACTTCGGCAGTGGCGATTTCGGCGGTGGCGATTTCGGCGGTGATTTCGGCGGTGGTGATTTCGGCGGCGGCGACTTCTGACGCCAGGTGTTAATAAGGGGCCCCTGCTATACACGAGGCGTTAATAGGGGGCCCCTCCTTGCACATCAGCCGGTGTTGCGCATGCCGGCGGCGATGCCGTTGACGGTGGTGAGCAGCGCGCGTTCCAGTGCGGTGCCGTCGTTGGGGGCCCGCCGGCCACCCGGTGCGGTGGCGACCGCCCGCCCGGCCGCACCCGAGTCGCGGTACTGCCGCAGCAGCGCCACCTGGAGGTGGTGCAGCGGCTCCAGGTAGGTGTCGCGTACGGCGAGGGTGCGCTGGAGCACGGGGGAGTTCTCCAGCAGGTCGGGCGAGTCGGTGACGGCCAGCACCTCGCGGCGGGTCAGCTCGTACTCCTCCTCGATCTTGGTGAAGATCGGGTGCAGCTTCTTCGGCACCAGGGTCTCCACGTACCGCCGGGCGATGCCGAGGTCGGTCTTGGTCAGCATCATCTCCACGTTCGACAGGAACGTGCGGAAGAAGTGCCAGTTGCGGTGCATCTCGGCAAGCACGTCGGCCAGCCCGGCCTCCCGGGCGGCGGCCAGGCCGGAACCGACACCGAACCAGCCGGGCACGATCTGCCGGGTCTGGGTCCAGCCGAACACCCACGGGATGGCCCGCAGCCCGGCCAGCCCCGCGCCGGTGTTGGGGCGCTTCGCCGGCCGGGAGCCGATGTTCAGCGCGCCGAGCAGCTCGGTCGGGGTGGACGCCCAGAAGTACGCGGGCAGATCCGGATCCTCCACAAGCGACCGGTACGACCGGAACGCCGACTCCGACACCACGTCCATCGTGGCGTCCCAGCGCTCCAGCATCTCGGCCGGCTGCCGGGGCGCGGTGTGCAGCAGGGTGGCCTGGAGCACGGCGGCGACGCTCAGTTCCAGGTTCTCCCGGGCCAGCGCGGGCAGGGTGTACTTGTCGGAGATGACCTCACCCTGCTCGGTCACCTTGATCGCGCCGTCCAGCGTGCCGTAGGGCTGGGCCAGGATCGCGTCGTGGGTGGGCCCACCGCCCCGGCCCACCGTGCCGCCCCGGCCGTGGAAGAGCCGCAGGTGCACCCCGTGCCGGGCGGCCACGTCACGCAGCGCGCGCTGGGCCCGGTGGATGGACCACTGGCTGGTGGTGATGCCGGCCTCCTTGTTGGAGTCGGAGTAGCCGAGCATCACCTCCTGCACGTCGCCCCGGGCCGCGACGAGCGCCCGGTACGCCGGCAGGGAGAGTAGTTCGTCGAGCAGCTCACCACCGGAGTTCAGCTCGGCGGGGGTCTCCAGCAGCGGCACGAAGCCGATCCGGGCCCGGCCGGTGTGCACGTCGACCAGGCCGGCCTCGCGGGCCAGCACCACCGCCGCCAGCACGTCGTCCACGCCCAGGGTCATCGAGATGATGTACGACTCGATCACCTCGGAGCCGAACCGGTCCTGCGCCTCGCGGATGGTGCTGAACACGTCGAACGTCTTGCGGGCCGACTCGTTCAGCGGGGTGTCCGCAGTGGACAGCGGTCGGCGGCCGGTCAGCTCGTCGGCGAGCAGCTTGGTGCGCTCCAGCCGGGTCAGCGCCGGGTAGTCGTCGACCTCGCCCACCGCCCGGTAGAGCTGGATGAGCACCTCGTGATGCTTCTCGGCGTGCTCGCGTACGTCCATGGTGGCCAGGTGCAGGCCGAACGCCGAGACGGTACGGATGGTCGAGGCGAGCCGGCCGACGGCGGTGAGCTGGCCGGAGTTACGGGCCAACGAGGCACGCAGCAGCTCCAGGTCGGCGATCAGCTCGGCCGAGCCACGGTAGTCCCGTCCCGGCACGTGCGGGGTGCCCTGACGCAACCGGGCCCGGGTGTTGGCCAGCTTGGCGCGTACGCAGCGGGCCTTGAGGCGGTACGGCTCCTCGGCGTTGACCCGACGGAACCGGGGCGCCACCTCGGGCAGCGCGTCGAGGTCGGTGGCGAGGCTGGCGGAGAGGTCAAGCGACACCCCGCGCAACCGGCGGGAGACCGAGACCTCGTTGATCAGCTCCTCCATCGCCTCCTCGGTGGCGGTCAGCCCGTGCTCGTGCTGGATGGCCAGCACCTCGCGGGTCACCGTCGGAGTGACGAACGGGTTGCCGTCCCGGTCGCCGCCGATCCAGGTGCCGAAGGTCAACGGCCGGGCCGTCGGCGAGGTCTCCACACCGAGGGTGCGCAGCGTCTCGGCGAGGTCGTCGAGCACCTGCGGGGCCGCCTCGGCGTACAGGTCGCGCAGGTAGTAGATGGCGTTGCGGGCCTCGTCGGTCGGGTCCGGCCGGTCCAGCCGCAGCTCGTCGGTCTGCCACATCAGGTCGAGCAACTCGGCCAGCCGCCGGTTCGCCGGTCCCTCGTCGCTGGCGCCGTAGAGGATCGCGTTCGCGGTCTCGGCGTCCAGCTCGTCGGCGATGGCGCGCAGCTTCGACAGGATCGACCGGCGGGCGGCCTCGGTCGGGTGGGCGGTGAAGACCGGGCGTACCGCCAGCCGGCGGGCCACCGCGGCGATCTCCTCGGCCGGCACTCCGCGCTCAGAGATCATCTTGGCCGCCTGGTCGAGCCAGCCGCCCTGCACCGCGCGACGGCGACGCAGGTCCCGGGCCCGGTGCACCTGCTCGGTGATGTTGGCCAGGTGGAAGTAGGTGGAGAAGGCGCGGGCCAGCTTGGTGCCGGTGGTCACGTCGAGCCCACCGAGCCGCCGTGCGGCGGCCGGGGCGTCGGTACGGACCTGGGCGCGGATCTCCTCGACCAGGTCGAGCAGGGGACGCCCCTCCTGACGGGCCAGGGTCTGCCCGAGCAGCGTGCCGAGGCGGCGGATGTCGGCGCGCAGGGCGGCGTCCGGGCCGTCATGATCGTGCTGGTCGGTCACCATGCGCTCCTCACGTGAGTACGAAGGACAGCGCTGTCCGACTCCCCCGATCGTAGCCAGCCCAGCCCCGATGAAAGGAGGGGCCCCTTGTTAACGCCTGCGGTATAGGAGGGGCCCCCTCTTAACAGCTGGATCCCGCACGCCTCCGCTGTCCGCGTCTTCCCGCGCTGCTCAGGCGGTGCGCCGTCGCCTGTACGCGCGCCAGCACACCGGCCGCACACCGACATCGTGGTGATCAATCCCACCCTCCCGCCGCAGCTAGGCGGAGAAACAGCGCCACCGTCCCCACCCCGTCGCCGAATACGCGCTGCTCGTCCCCGTCAAGCTCGTCGCGGAGATCTTGGTGCGAAAACGCCCTCCCGGGGGCACTTTCGTAACAAGATTCAGCTCAGGGGATGGTCAGCGGTTCGGGGGGCGGACGAAGACGCCTGCGCCGGGTGCCCCGTCGACCAGTCCTCGCGCCTTGAGCCAGTCGATGGCTGACCGCACCACTTGACGGGACACGCCGAACTCGGCGCACAGTTCGGTGCCCGAGGGCAACTTTGCGCCCGGCGGATACTGGCCTGACTCGATGCGCTCGGTAAGGGCGTCGATCAGCTGTTGCTTCTTCGTGTAGGCAGGCATGGGCAGACTTCCGTGGCAGGTAATGCCCATGTGATCACGACAGCTGGCGAAGCGTCAATGAAAGGTGCTATCAAGTGTTGACCTAACATGACAGGTAGTCGTAGGTTGGTGTGGGCGGCCGTGGCAGGCGTACCCATCGGAAGTAGGGCGGCCCGGGGTGGAGGTGGCTCTCCAGTCCCCGGGCCTTGACCGGGAAGGAGCCCGGCTCGATGAGCAAACTATCCAACTTCGCCCACCCGCCCTGGTGTCTGCGGGGCCCCGATTGCGCCGGGTCGAACGATCTGCACCTGTCGCGTCTGTGTAGTGCGAGCGTTGGGGAGCAGGAAGTGTTGCAGTTGCGGGTTGGGCTGTGGCGGATGGACGTTGGTCCGACACCGCCCAGCGGGCTGCTGCTCGAACTCTCGGCCAGCTCAGAGGTCGAGCGTTGGCCGATCGGGCTGGCCCAGTCTCGGGCGTTGGCCTGTCTGTCTCAGCGGCTGATCCGCCAGCTTGCCCCGCCACCGGCCAACCCTGCCTGAACCGCGACTGCGGGCTGCTTGATCGTTGACAGTTCAGCGACTCGAACGACGGCGTGTCGGGTCGGTTTTCCGCCAACGATCAGGGCGTTGGTTCTACCAGGGCGTAGGCGCGGACGGGGAAGGTGGCCATGCCGGCCACTCTGGGCGGGGCGGCGGTGAAGCGGAAGCCGTCGGGTGGCAGCGCGTCCAACCCGGTGAGGTGTTCCACGATCGGGATGCCGGCAGCCAGCAGGGTGCTGTGCGCGGGGCGTTCACCGCGCGCCGCCGGGGACATGTCATCGATGTTGATCGAGTCGATGCCGACCAGGGCGGCACCCGCCTCCACAAGTGCCTGTGCGCCGTCGCCAGTCAGGTAGGGCGCCTCCGGTGCGGCGTACCGGTCGGTGCCGAAGTGGGTGTCCCAGCCGGTGTGCAGCAGCACCGCCTTGCCGGCGACGTCGTACGGTGCCAGCAGCAGACGGTCCACGGCCCGGATGTCCTCGGGCACCCGGACCACGATCCCCGGCAGGTCGACCAGCCGATCGAGCGCGGTGCCGGCCAGGTCGGCACCGTCGGCCCAACGGTGGGCGGGGGTGTCCAGGTACGTTCCGGTGTTGGCGATCATGTCGATCCGGGCCACCTGGAACTCGACGCCCGGCGCGTAGCGCTGCCGGGACGCCTCGAAGGTCAGCCACTCGGTGATCCGGGGCGCCGGCCAGCGCGGCAGGGTGACCATCCCGTCGGTGATCACATGGCTCAGCTCGACCAGGCGTCGGTCGGTGTTCCCGGCGGCGGACGCGACACCCCGACCGCCCTTGTGTGCCTCTTCGATGATCGTCTTGTTCGTGAGCCGGACCTCGGCCACCATCAGTAGTCCGAGGTGCCTGACGAACAGCGTCGCCAGGTCCTCGTCGGTGATGTCCGGGCCCGGAATGTCCAGCCGGAAACCCTCGGCCCGCAGGCCGCCACCGTTGACGAACATGACCTCGGCGTCGAACTGCGCGCGAAACTCCCCGTTCATACCTCGGCAGCCGACCACATCCGTCGACTAGGCGTCAAGGTCCGTCGACCGGCGAAGGGCTGGACGGCAGTGGAGCGTCGGCCCGGAGAGATAGTGTCGTGGCGTGCAACCCCCCGTCCGGTCGGACGCGGGGTGATCGTCGTGTCCTCACCTCGGAAGTGATCATGCCTGCGCTCACCGGATTGTTCGCCGCCGCCCTTGCCGACCCGGGCCTGGCCCGCGTCCGCGACCTGGCGCGCTCCGGTGCGGCCCAGGTCGACGGCCTCGACGTGACCGCACCTCCGGCACTGCGTCCCTTCGCCGTCGCCGCCGTCGCCGCGGATCCCGCCAACCCGGACCAGGGCCATGCCGGCCGAGACCAGGCGGGCCGAGACCAGGCGGGCCGAGACCATGCGGGCCGAGACCAGGCGGGCCGAGACCATGCCGGCCGAGACCATGCCGGCCGAGACCATGCGGGCCGAGACCATGCGGGCCGAGACCAGGGCCATGCCGGCCCGGGTCACGGCGTCGGAGGTGCGGGGCGGCCGGTGCTGGCGGTGACCGCCACCAGCCGGGAGGCCGAGGATCTCGTGGCCGCGCTGGGCAGCCTGCTGCCGGCCGAGCAGGTGGCGATCTTCCCCAGCTGGGAGACGTTGCCGCACGAGCGGCTCTCGCCGCGCTCCGACACGGTCGGTCGGCGACTGGCCGTGCTGCGCCGGTTGGCGCATCCGGACTCGGCCGACGCGCACGGCCGTACCGGGCCGCTGCGGGTGGTGGTCGCGCCGGTCCGGTCGGTGCTGCAGCCGCAGCTCAAGGGGCTCGGCGACCTGGAGCCGGTGCGGTTGGCCGCCGGCGAGGAGGCGGACCTGGAGCAGGTCGCCCGCCGGCTCACCGACATGGCGTACGCGCGTGTCGACCTGGTCACCAAGCGGGGCGAGTTCGCCGTACGCGGCGGCATCCTCGACGTCTTCCCACCCACCGACGAGCACCCGTCCCGGGTCGAGTTCTGGGGCGACGAGGTGGAGGAGATCCGCACCTTCGCCGTCGCCGACCAGCGCACCATCGAGCAGGTCGCGCAGCTCTGGGCACCGCCCTGCCGGGAGCTGCTGCTCACCCCGGCCGTGCGGGAGCGGGCCGCCACGTTGGCCGGGCAGCACCCGGAGCTGGCCGAGATCCTGGACAAGCTGGCCGGTGGCGTACCGGTCGAGGGGATGGAGTCGCTGGCTCCGGCACTCATCGGCAGCGACTCGATGGAGCTGCTGCTGGACTGCATGCCCAAGGGCACCTACGTGCTGCTCTGCGACCCGGAGCGGATCCGCACCCGGGCGCACGACCTGGTGCGTACCTCAGACGAGTTTCTCCAGGCCAGCTGGGCCGCGGCCGCCGTCGGTGGCCAGGCCCCGGTCGACCTGGGCGCCGCCGCCTTCCGCACCCTGGCCGACGTACGCGCGCGCGCCGCCACGCTGCGCCAGCCCTGGTGGACGCTGTCGCCGTTCGGCCTGGCCGAACCCGAGAGCAGGCCACGGCAGCCGTGGGAGGACGAGCCGGAGGCGGTCGACGTCACCCCCGACGACGCGATCGCGGTGAGTCTGGCCGCTCAGCCCGCGCCGCTCTATCACGGCGAGACCGCCCGAGTGATCGACGACCTCAAGCGCTGGACCAGTGAGGGCCTGTCGATCGCGCTGGTCTTCGAGGGGCACGGTCCCGCCCAGCGGGCGGTCGAGGTGCTCCGCGACGGCGGCCTCGGCGCGCGGCTGACCGAGCAGGTGCCGGCCGCACCCGCCCCGGGTGAGCTGCTCGTCACCTGCGGCAGCCTGACCGGCGGCTTCGTGGCCGAGGCGGCCCGGTTCGTGCTGCTCACCGGCAACGATGTCACCGGTGGCCGGGGCAGCTCGACCCGGGACATGCGCAAGATGCCGAGCCGGCGGCGCAACACCATCGACCCGCTGGAGTTGCGCGCCGGCGACCACGTGGTGCACGAGCAGCACGGCATCGGCCGGTACGTGGAGCTGGTGCAGCGGACGGTCAACGGCGCGTCGCGCGAATACCTGGTCATCGAGTACGCCGCGAGCAAGCGCGGCCAGCCCGGCGACCGGCTCTTCGTCCCCACCGACCAGCTCGACCAGCTCAGCCGCTACGTCGGCGGTGAGCAGCCCACCCTGCACAAGATGGGCGGCTCGGACTGGCAGAAGTCCAAGGCGCGGGCGCGTAAGGCGGTCAAGGAGATCGCTGCCCAGCTGATCCAGCTCTACGCCGCCCGCAAGGCGTCCAAGGGGCACAACTTCGGGCCGGACACCCCGTGGCAGCGGGAGCTGGAGGACGCCTTCCCCTGGCAGGAGACGCCGGACCAGCTCGCCGCCATCGAAGAGGTCAAGCGGGACATGGAGCAGAGCGTCCCGATGGACCGGCTGATCTGCGGCGACGTGGGCTACGGCAAGACCGAGATCGCGGTACGCGCGGCGTTCAAGGCGGTGCAGGACGGCAAGCAGGTCGCCGTGCTGGTGCCGACCACGTTGCTGGTGCAACAGCACTACAACACCTTCGCCGAGCGGATGAGCCAGTTCCCGATCACGATCCGCCAGCTCTCCCGGTTCCAGACGCCCAAGGAGGCCGAGCAGACCCTGGAGATGGTGGCCAACGGCACCGCCGACATCGTCATCGGCACCCACCGGCTGCTGGCGGCGGCCACCCGGTTCAAGTCGCTGGGACTGGTCATCGTCGACGAGGAGCAGCGTTTCGGCGTGGAGCACAAGGAACACCTGAAGTCGATGCGGGCCGCGGTGGACGTGCTGAGCATGTCGGCCACCCCGATCCCGCGCACCCTGGAGATGGCGATCACCGGCATCCGGGAGATGTCCACCATCGCCACCCCGCCCGAGGAGCGGCACCCGGTGCTCACCGCCGTCGGGGCGTACGACGAGCGGCAGGTGGCCGCCGCGATCCACCGTGAGCTGCTCCGCGACGGCCAGGTCTTCTACCTGCACAACCGGGTCGAGTCGATCGAGCGGACCGCGCGGCGGCTGCGTGAGCTGGTGCCCGAGGCCCGGGTCGCGGTGGCGCACGGCCAGCTGGGTGAGGACGCCCTGGAGAAGGTGATGGTCGGCTTCTGGGAGAAGGAGTTCGACGTCCTGGTCTGCACCACGATCGTGGAGTCCGGCATCGACATCCCGAACGCCAACACGCTGATCGTGGAGCGGGCCGACCTGCTCGGCCTGGCCCAGCTGCACCAGATCCGGGGCCGGGTGGGTCGCGGCCGGGAGCGGGCGTACGCGTACTTCCTCTATCCGTCGGACAAGCCGCTCACCGAGCACGCCCACGAGCGGCTGGCTACCATCGCCCAGCACACCGAGCTGGGTGCCGGCATGTACGTGGCGATGAAGGACCTGGAGATCCGGGGTGCCGGCAATCTGCTCGGCGGCGAGCAGTCCGGCCACATCGAGGGGGTCGGCTTCGACCTGTACGTCCGGATGGTCGGCGAGGCGGTGTCGGCGTTCAAGGGCGAGCGGCCTGAAGAGGAGACCGACGTCAAGATCGACTTGCCGGTGGACGCGCACCTGCCGCACGACTACATCGGCGTGGAGCGGCTGCGCCTGGAGATGTACCGCAAGCTCGCCGAGGCACGCGACGAGGAGCGGCTGCGCGAGGTGGCCGCCGAGATGACCGACCGCTACGGTGAGCCGCCCGCGCAGGTGCAGAACCTGATCGCGGTGGCGCGCTTCCGGTTGCTGGCCCGCAGCTACGGCCTGACCGACGTCAGCATGCAGGGCAAGCACCTCCGGTTCGGTCCGCTGCCGCTGCCGGATTCCAAGCAGCTGCGCCTCAAGCGCTACCACCCCGACTCGGTCTACAAGGCCGCCCTTGACCAGGTGAGCGTGCCCCGCCCCACCACCCGTCGGGTCGGCGGCGACCCGCTGCGCGACCAGCCCCTGCTGGAGTGGTGCGCCCAACTACTCTCCGACGTTCTCGGTGCCCCCACCCCTGCCGCGTCGGTGGGTGCTGGTGCAACGGGTGGCTAGGGGGCATGAGAGAGTGACGGGCATGCGTGCTCGCCGTCTTCTCGCCGTCGCCAGCGTGGCGGTCGGCCTGGTCGCTCTCTCCGGTTGCCGTTCCGAGCCCGGTGTCGCCGCGTACGTCGGTGACCACCGGATCACCGAGGACGCCGTCACCGAGGTCATCGACGACGCGCGGGAGAAGAACCCGGCACCTGCCGAGACGGCCGAAACGCCGCAGATGCCGGCTGCGCCGGCACCCCGGCTGCCCGGACGCAGCGAGGTGGTGAGCGTCCTGGTGCTCACCGAGGTCTGTGACCGGATCTCCGCCGCCGAGGGTTACCAGCCGCAGCGCGAGGTCGACCCGGCGCAGATCGCGCAGGGCATCGGCCTGAGCCCCGACACCGGGTACGTTCGCCAGACCGCCGAGCTGTACGACTGCCTGTCGGGCATTCCGGTGGGTGAGCCGGTGGCCCCCACCGAGCAGGAGCTGGCCGAACTGGTGGCCGCGGGCAAGCGGGCCGGCGCGGTGCCGGCGGACGTGACCGTCGAGCAGGCCGCCAGCCAACTCGACGGCGAGCAGTTGCGGTTCGCGCTGGCCAACCGCAACTCGCTGGCCCAGGCGGTCGAGGCGTACGACGTGACGGTCAACCCCCGGTACCGGCCGCTTGTCTTCCCGGTGTTGAGCTTCAGCGCGGAGACGCCGATCGTCGCGGTGGGCGTGCCACTGGGTGAGCCGGCCTCCGGTGCGGTTTCCGACATCTCCACGCCGAAGTCGCAGCCGACGGCCGCCCCCACCGACGGCTGAGCATGCCCCGGATCGTCCTGCTGGTCACCTCGCCCCGGTTGCCGGCCGGGTTGCTGACGGCGGCCGCGTGGGACGTCGTACGCGCTGCTCCGGTGCTGACTGCGGCGGAGAGTGAGCTGACCACGGCGCTGCGGGTGGCCGGCGCCGAGGTGCGGGTGCTCGACGGCCCGGCGGTGCCGGCGTTGCTGGACGCGGCGGCGGCGCACGACACGGTGGTCTGGCTGGCTGGTCCGGCGGGCGACGAGTCGCTGGCCCGGGAGTTGGGGCTGCGACTGGCCCGCGAACCGGGGCTGGCGGAGCTGGAGCTGATGTACGGCTCGTGGGATCCGCCGGGTGCCCGGCTGCTCGACGCGGTGGCCGTGCTGGACCGGCTGCTCTCGCCCGGCGGCGATCCGTGGAAACGGGCGCAGACCCATCAGAGCCTGGCCGGATTCCTGCTTGAGGAATGCTACGAGGCGTACGACGCGATCAGCGCCGGGGACACCGACGCGTTGCGCGAGGAACTCGGTGACGTGCTGCTCCAGGTGGTGCTGCACGCCCGGCTGGCCGAGGAACTGCCCGAGGACCAGCGGTGGACCGTGGACGACGTGGCCGGCGGGCTGGTGGACAAGATGATCCGGCGCAATCCGCACGTCTTCGCGGGCGCGCAGGCGGGCACGCTTGACGAGATCACCGCCAACTGGGAGCGGATCAAGCAGGCCGAGAAGTCCCGTGCCTCGGTGCTCGACGGCATCGCGTTGAGCCAGCCCGCCCTCGCCCTGGCCGCCAAGATCCTGGAACGCGCCGCCCGAGCCGGTCTGGCCGTGCCGCTCCCCTCCCCGCAGGCCCAGGCTGATCCGGAGGCGGCATTGGGCGCCACCCTTCTGTCCATAGTCGCCCAAGCCCACGCCGCCAACCTGGACCCCGAGGCAGCCCTCCGCCTGTCTCTTAAACACATCTCCGAGCCCAACGAGACTCGCCCTCCCCTCGGTTGCCGT